>CAZDLS010000001.1:0-12128 GCA_964506425.1 uncultured Planctomycetia bacterium
GGCGATAGAGGACGCCGATCTGGTGGTAGGCCTGCCACGCGCCGGCCCTATCGTCGACCATCCCGGCATAGACCGCGAGCGCCTCGCGCAGGCGCCCTTCGCGCAGGAGCAGGGCGCCTCGTTGGAAGGAGATATCAGCTGCCGACGCCTGATACCCCTGCATCCTTTGAAAGAGGGCGGTGTCGTTCTTCCAGATCGCGGATTCATGGAAGGCGAAGACGCCCCAATAAAATATCGCCACGGTGATAAAGACGGCATAGCCCCGTCTCGACCGGACCATGAAAGAGGCCAGCGCCAGGCACAGGCCGACGAGGGGCAGGTAGAGCCAATTCTCCGCCATCGCCGCGCCCCGGTCCGGGAAGCTGTCGATGAGCCGCAAGAGCGGGATCAGGCACAAAAAGGCCCAGAGGATGCCCAGGGCCCAGGCGGATCTTTTCTTGATGAAGGACCACGCCGAGCCTGCGAGGATGAGGACCAGGCAGATGCTGCAGGCGATGAGCGGCACCGTCGGCTGAAGGACCCATTCTGTCGTGCGCATCGGCAGCAGCGGATGCGGCCAGGCCAGGAGCCGGATATAGCGGTACAGCACGTTGACGACGTTCAAAAGCGTCAACCCCCAGGGCAGGTGTGCCTGACCGAGCCTGCCGATGTTTTCTTCGATGAAGATGTGCTGGCGGGCCAGGACGTAAAGGAGCCCCACGCAGATGAATCCGGCGACCTCCAGGCGCCGCTGTCTCCGGGGGATCGCTGTCTGGTCCGTCACCGAGCGCACGAGAGGCAAAAGGAGCAGGAGGAGCAGGGCGTTCTCGCGGCTGAAGAGCCCCAGGGCAAAACAGGCGAGGCTGATCCCATACCAGCCGGGGCGCTTGTCCGCGCGTCCTTTCAGGAACACGATGAGCGCGCAGAGGATGAAGAGGGTGGCCAGCAGGTCTGCGCGGCCGCTGATGTAGCTGACGGCCGAGGCATGGACAGGAGCGGCGCAGAAGAGGGCCGCGCAGGCAAAGGCGAGGCGCTGGCGCTTGAAGAGGCGCAGGGCAAGCAGGTAAAGGAACCAGACGTTCAAAAAATGCAAGAGGACGTTGGTCAGGTGGAACCCGACGGGGTCCAGGCGTCCGACGGCGTAGTCGGCCATGAGCGTTCCCATGAAGAGGGGGCGCCAGTAGTTGGCCTGACGTCGGGTCATGGGCGGGTAGATCCCGTGTGTTGCGTGGTAGGGGAGCAAACGGATGTCCTTGACCGTCGGGTTCTCGACGATCAGCGCGTGGTCGTCGAGGACGAAGTCGAAGGTCAAAGACGGTCCCCAGAGGACGACGGTGAGCAGGAGAAGCGACGCGAAGACGAGAGTCTGCCGGTCTTTCAGGAGGGAGGCGATTTTTTGCATAAGCGGCTCTTGGAGACCATTATAGAAACCCCGGCGGACTTTGACAATCACAAAATTGCCTTGTGGGACAGCATCAAATGTGATAGAAAAGAGGCTGTGGAGACACCCATTCCGAAGAAAGAAGGGGAAGAGCACATCCAGGACATCCAGGACCTGACCGTCGCCGTCGATACCTGGGAGGATATCTTCTCCGATTTCGACCCCGGCCCCGTCGAGAAGCGCGTCCTCTCCGAAGACTTCCTGACGGAGATCAAGAAGCGCTTCCGCGAGACCCGCCGGGGGCAGGTCACGATCACGTTCCTGGCGCCCGCCGCCCTCAAGGACGAGGAGTTTGAGCGCAAGGTGATCAAGCGCCTGAAGCAGTATTTCAAGTTCCGGTCGCTCTCGGTGCTTCAAGAGATCAATGATCTGCGGCGCCGCGGCTTCTATTTCGTCCTGACGGGGATCTGTTCGCTGGCCGCGCTCACGTTCCTGACGTATTATAAGATTGCCGAAAAACTCACCCTGGAGCTGATGGGGATCATCCTGATGCCGTTGGGTTGGTTCGGGATCTGGGAGGGTTTCTCCCGGATCATCGAGCCCTCGCCCTACATGAAGAAGGACTACGGGATCTTTTCGATGCTGGCCAAGTCTACCATCAAGTTCAAATACGGGACATAACGCCCATGCTCCCCGATAAAAGAGGATACTTCGGACCCTTCGGCGGCCAGTACGTTCCCGAGACGCTCATGCAGGCGCTCGCGGAGGTGGAGGCGGTCTACCACAGGGCGCGCCGGGACCCGCGCTTCAAGCGGGACCTGGCCTATTACCTGCGCGTCTACGCGGGCCGGCCTACGCCGCTGTATCGCGCCCAACGCTTGAGCGCCGCCCTGGGCGGCCGCGCGCGCATCTACCTCAAGCGCGAAGACCTCCTACACACCGGCGCCCACAAGATCAACAACACGCTGGGCCAGGCGCTCTTGACCCTGCGCATGGGCAAGAAGCGCGTCGTCGCCGAGACCGGGGCGGGCCAGCACGGCGTGGCCACGGCCACGGCGTGCGCGCTCTTCGGCCTGGAGTGCCACGTCTACATGGGCACGACGGACATCGAGCGTCAGGCCCTGAACGTCTACCGGATGAAGCTGCTGGGCGCCGAGGTGATACCGGTCACGGCCGGGTCCAAGACGCTCAAGGACGCGATGTCCGAGGCCATCCGCGACTGGGTGACGAACGTGCGCACGACCCACTACATCTTAGGTTCGGTCGGCGGGCCGCACCCCTTCCCGATGCTGGTGCGCGACTTCCAGCTGGTCATCGGCCGCGAGGCCCGGCGCCAGATCATCAAGGAAGAACGCCGCCTGCCGGACTGCCTGGTCGCCTGTGTCGGCGGGGGCAGCAACTCCATCGGCCTCTTTTACCCCTTTTTTAAAGATAGATCGGTCCAGTTCGTCGGCGTGGAGGCAGCGGGCAGCGGCCTGTATTCCGGCCACCACGCGGCGACGTTGTTGAAGGGTGAGATCGGCGTCCTGCACGGCGCCAAGAGCCGCCTCCTGCAGGACAGGGACGGCCAGATCAAGATCGCGCACTCGATCGCCGCGGGGCTCGATTACCCGGGCGTGGGGCCGGAGCACGCGTACTATCAGAAGATCGGCCGGGCCCGCTACGCGGCCGTGACGGATAAAGAGGCGGTGGAAGGGTTGAGGCTCCTCTCCGAGACCGAAGGGATCATCCCGGCCCTGGAGGCCGCCCATGCGATCGCCTATCTCAAGAAGCTCGTGCCCCGGCTTAAGAAAGGGGCGCGCGTCATCCTGTGCCTCTCCGGACGCGGGGACAAGGACGTCACGTCTCTCCAGGGACTCATCTGATCCTTAAGGGATTCCATGAACCGCATCGACACGACATTCAGGCGGCTGCGCAAAGAGGGGAAGGCCGCGTTCATCCCTTTCCTCACCGTCGGTTACCCGGGCGTCAAGACGAGCGAACGGCTCGTCCTCGCCTGCGCCAAGGCCGGCGCGGATGTGATCGAGCTGGGCGTGCCTTTTTCCGACCCCATTGCCGACGGGCCGGTGATCCAGATGTCCTCGGAGAAGGCGCTCAAGAACGGGGTGACGCTCGCGGGTGTCCTGCGGATGGTGCGGCGGCTGCGCCGCAAGACGCAGGTCCCGCTGGCGGCCATGACGTACTTCAACCCGATCCTGGCCTATGGGCCGTCGCGTTTCATCAAGGACGCGAAGGCCGGCGGCCTGGACGCGGTGATCATCCCCGATCTGCCGGCCCAGGAGGAGAGGCTCTTCCTGCGCAGCGCCGAAGAGGCCGGCCTGCACGTGATCCTTTTCGTGGCGCCGACGACCTCGCAGGAGAGATTGCGTTTCATCGCGCGCCTGGCGCGCGGTTTCATCTATTTTGTCTCGCTGACCGGCGTCACGGGAGCCCGCAAACGGCTGGCGGTGGACCTCAAGGCCCAGCTCAAACGGATCGAGGCCGCCTCCGGCCGGGTCCCGGTGTGCGTGGGTTTCGGCATCTCGACGCCCGGCCACGCGCGCATGGTCGCAGGGCACAGCGACGGCGTGATCGTCGGCAGCGTCCTCGTCAAGGAGATCGCCCGGCGCCGCGGCCGCCGCGACCTCGTCGTGCGCGTCGCGCGCCTCGTCGCCCGCCTCGCCCGCGTCTGCCATTGAGCGCGTCGCCGTGTCCGCTTATGCCAAACAATGTATAAGATACGCGAATATCCCAACGGTCTGAGGCTTATCACCAAGAAGATGCCCAGCGTCTCCTCGGCGGCGCTGGGCTTCTGGGTCAATACGGGCTCGCGCAATGAGGAGACGCGCCTCAACGGCGTCAGCCATTACCTCGAGCATCTGCTCTTTAAGGGCTCCCGGCGCTTCAGCGGTGACACGATCAAGGAGTCGATCGAGGGGCTGGGCGGGTCGCTCAACGCCTTCACCGCCGAGGAGAACACGTGCTATTACGCGAAGTTCTTGGGCAAGCACCTGAAGAAGGTCGGCACGGTGCTGGCGGACATGGTCCTGCATCCGCTCCTCAAGCCCAAGGACATCGAAAAAGAGCGCACCGTGATCATCGAGGAGATCAAGATGTACAAGGACCTGCCGGCCTACCAGGTCCAGGAGATCTACGATGCCATCACGTGGCCCGGCCATGCCCTGGGCCGCAATATCGCGGGCACGATCACGTCGGTCTCGGGGCTGACGCGCCGGGACATCGCGGCGTACCACGGCCGGTGGTACCGGCCGGCCTCGGTCGTCGTCTCGTGTGCCGGCGACCTGGACGAGGAGGTCCTGGATGCCTGCGTCAGCCGGGCCTTCGGTAAGCTGAAGAGGACGCAGGAGGCGCCGATCGATGTCTTCACGGACGCGGCCAAGGCCCCCTGCATCCGGATCGTCTCCAAGGACATCGAGCAGACCAACCTGATCATCGGTTTCCCGGGTCTTGAGCGTACCCATAAGGACCGCTATGCCCTGGGTGTCATGAACGTCCTCTTCGGCGGGAACATGTCGAGCCGGCTTTTTAATGAGGTGCGCGAGAAGCGGGGCCTGGCCTATGCGATCGCCTCGCACGCCAAGAGGTTCAAGGACAACGGCGCCTTCTTCGTCTATGCGGGGGTGGACAGGAAGAATTTCGTCGAGGCCACACATGTCATCCTGGAAGAGACCGCGCGGCTCAAGAGGGACGGCGTGGCGGCCGGCGAGCTCAGGCGCGCCAAGGAGTTCCTGACCGCCCAGTCCGTGATGGCGCTCGATGACACCATGGACCACATGCTCTGGATGGGAGAGGCGCTCCTCAACACGGGCATGGTCCAGACGAAAGAGGAGGTGCGCCGCCGCATCGCCCGCGTGACGGCGGCCGATGTCGTGCGGGTGGCCCGCCGGCTGTTGTCCCCGCCGCGCATGCGCGTGGCGGCCGTGGGGCCGCAGGTGGCCAAGGAAGAGGCAGTGATCCGCAAGGCGGTGGACTCCTTCGCGCGGTCCTGACCGAAAGCCGTTGACACCTCCTGGAACTTGTGGTACAAATAGTCCTCAGATATCGTCATTTCGTCAACGCAGCACAGGAGGCAGGCATGGATGGTTATTGCGTCAAGTGTAAGTCCAAGAGGGAAATGAAGGATCCGAAGGAGCAGATTATGAAGAACGGCCGCAAGGCGGCAAAGGGCAAGTGCACGACCTGCGGCACGTCCATGTTCAAGATATTAGGCAATAAGTAAGGTATCCGTTTGAGGACAGGGGAGGGGTTGTCTTCTTGCGCAAAAGAGGGCAGCCCCTTTTCCAAAAGGAGGTTGAGGATCATAGAAGCGCGCAAGAAGGCCCTGTGGGCCGCTGAACTGGCGCTGGAGCGCAAGGCGGAAGACCTCATCATCCTGGACATGCGTCCGGTGGCGAACTTCTGCGACTTCTTCATCATCTGCAGCGCCTCCTCGCCGCGCCGGGCGGCGGCCATCGCGGAACTGATCGCAGAGCGGTTCGATGAAAAGGGCCTGCGCTTGAAGTCCACCGAAGGCAAACGCGAGGGGATGTGGATCCTCCTGGATTACGGCGATGTCGTCATCCACATCTTCTTTGAGAGCGTGCGGACGTATTATGGTCTGGAACGCCTCTGGGCGGACGCCAAACACGTTCATGTACGCCGACGTAGAAAAAAAGCTCACGAGCCTCATCCGGCAAAGCATTGAAGCCGCTTTCGGTCTTCCCGCGGGGAGTGCCTGCGGTCAAGCGGCGCCGCCCTCGTCGGAACCCCTCCCTGATCCGATCCCGTTAGATATCCCCAAAGAAAAGGCGTTCGGAGATCTTTCCTGCAGCGTGGCCATGAAGCTGGCCGGCCGGGTGCACAAGGCCCCCCGGCAGGTGGCTGAGGTCATCCTGGGGGAGTTCACGCAACGCCACGGCCGCCTGCCTGAGAGCGAACAGTTCGTCGAGCGCGTCGAGATCAAGGGCGCCGGTTTCCTCAATTTTTTCCTGCGGCCGGTTGTCTTCGAGGAGATGCTGGATTCGATCTGCCGCCTCGGCCCCCGCTTCGGCTGCTCGGACGCCGCCGGCGGCCGCAAGGTGCTCCTTGAGTTCGTCAGCGCCAACCCGACGGGCCCCCTCTCGGTCGCGCACGCGCGCCAGGCCGCTGTCGGCGACGCGCTGGCCAACATCCTGGCGGCGAGGGGCCACGCGGTCACGCGCGAGTATTACCTCAATGACGAAGGTAACCAGGTCAACCTCCTGGGCCGCTCGATCGACGCCCGCTACCGCGAGCTTTCCGGTGAAAAGGTCGATCTTCCCGAAGAGGGTTACCAGGGGGCGTATATCCGCGACCTGGCCGCCGGTCTCCTGAACGACAAGAAGGCGCGGGCCCGGATCGCGAAGCTGGATGAGAAGAAGCGCGAGGATTTTTTCAGGGATCACGGCATCAAGGAGATCTTAGGTATCATCCAGGGCGAGCTGGAGCGGTTCGGCGTCCGTTTCGACGTCTGGTACAGCCAGCGTAAGAAGCTGACGCCGGAGGTCGTCTCCCGGGCGCTGGCGGACGTGGAAGGCCACATCTTTGAGGCGGAAGGGGCGCTGTGGCTGCGTTCGACCTCCTTTGGCGACGACAAGGACCGCGTCCTGCGCAAGAGCGACGGGGACAACACGTACTTTGCCCCGGACATCGCGTATCACAAGGACAAGTTTGCGCGCGGCTTCAAGGAGCTCATCAACATCTGGGGCCCGGACCACCACGGTTATGTTGCGCGCCTGAAGGCGGCCGTCCAGGCGCTGGGGCATCCGGCCCAGGACCTGCGTATCATCATCGTCCAGCTCGCGACGTTGTACCGCGACGGGGTGCCGGTGCCGATGTCCACGCGCAAGGGGCAGTACGTCACGCTGACAGAGCTTTTGGCCGAGGTCGGCCGCGACGCGGCGCGCTTCTTCTTTTTGATGCGCAAGACCGACAGCCATTTGGATTTCGACCTGGCGCTGGCCAAGAGACAGACGCCCGAAAACCCCGTCTACTACGTGCAGTACGCCCATGCGCGCATCTGCGGCATCCTCGCCTCTGGGGGGCTGCCTTCGGCCGCCGGGGCCGAGGGGAAGAATAAGACGCAAGTCCTCCACCGGCTCGTCGAGCCCGAGGAGCGCGCGCTGATGAAGGCGCTCTTCGCCTACGGCACCTGCCTGGAGGTGTGCGTCTCCCAGTCGGACCCTTACAGCCTGACGGCCTACCTGCAGTCCCTCGCCGCGGCCTTCCACAGGTTTTACGACCGGCACAAGGTCCTTGCCGACGATGCCGGGTTGGCCCGGGCGCGCCTCGTCCTCGTGCGGGCCGTCAAGACGGTCCTTGCCAACGGCCTGGACCTCCTGGGCGTCAGCGCGCCCGAAAAGATGTGAGCGTCGCCGAAGGTGACGCGAGCATCCCGTACGCTGCCACGATATCGCATTAGTTTAAGTGCGGGATGATCATTTCAGGTCTAAGCGCAGGATGAGCCTTATCATGCAAAAGCTCTGGAAGGTCAGAGAGCCGGATATCGCCCAGAAAGACATCCTGGCGAAAGAGTCGGGGGTCTCGAGCCTCTTTGCGCAGCTGCTCGTGCATCGCGGGATCACGGATGCCGCCGCGGCCCGACGTTTCTTGCGCGCGGACCTCGCCGACCTGCATGATCCTTTTTTGATGAAGGGGATGAGGCGGGCGATAGAGCGGCTGCAGGAGGCGTGCGTCCAGGGGCAGCGCGTGTTCATCGCGACGGACTTTGACGCCGACGGCGTGACCTCCTGCACGATCCTGGAGGAGGAGCTCAGGCGTCGCGGGGCCCAGGTGCGCCACTACGTGCCGCATCGCATCAAGGACGGATATGGGTTGAATGATGAAGCGGTCGCCCTGGCGAGGGATTGGCCGGCGGATCTCTTTGTCTCGCTCGATTGCGGGGTGACGAACGTCGATGAGATCAGGGCATTGGCCGAGGCCGGGATATTCACGGTCGTCGTGGACCACCACGAACCGCCGTCGGCGCTGCCGCCGGCGGACGTCATCCTGGACCCGAAGCAGGCGGATTGTCCGTATCCTTTCCGGGATCTGGCGACCGTGGGGCTGGTCTTCAAGGTTATCCAGGCCCTGGGCGCGCCCGACCCGTATGACATCCTGGACGTCGTGGCCCTGGGAACCATCGCCGACGTGGCGCCGCTCGTCGACGAGAACAGGATCTTCGTGCGCCACGGGTTGGACCGGTTGGCGCGCACCGGGCGGCCGGGCCTGCGTTCCCTGATGGAGGCGGCCGGCATGACGGACAAGAAGATCTCCACGCGCTCGGTGAGTTTTATCCTGGCGCCGCGCCTCAATGCGAGCGGCCGCATGGATTCGGCGCATGCGTCTTTAGACCTTCTATTGAGCGATGATCACCGGCAGGCGCGGGAGCTGGCACAGGCGCTCAACGACAACAACCGGCTGCGCCAACAGACCGAGGAGCGGGTGATGGCCGAGGCGATGGACCTCATCGCCAAAGAGGACCTGGACAAGGAGAACATCATCGTGCTCTCCAAGGAGGATTGGCACCCGGGCGTCCTGGGTATCGTGGCCTCCAAGATCGTCGACCGGTTTTACCGGCCCACGGTCGTCATCTCCCTGCAGGATGACGTGGGCCGCGGTTCGGCGCGCTCCGTGCCGCACTTCCATATTTATGAGGCCTTGGCAGAGTGCCGGTCGCTGCTCTTGGAGTTCGGCGGCCATCAGTTCGCGGCGGGCCTGACGATCGAGCGCGACCGCGTGGGTGAATTGCGCCGGAGGCTCAACGCCGTCGGCCGCGCGTCCCTCGAGAGAGAGGGCAGCGCGCCCTTCCTCGAGGCGGATGCCGAGATCCCCTTGTCGCTGGTGGGTGAGGCATTGATGCGCGACATCGACCGCCTCAGCCCCTTCGGTGAGGGCAATCCGCGGCCGCTCTTTATCACCCCGCGCCTGCGCGTCCGCTCGCGGCCGTCCCTGGTGGGGCGCAACACCCTTAAGTTCTGGGTGACGGACGCCAGCGCGACCTTTGAGGCGGTCGGCTTCGGATTAGGGGATCTGTTGGAAACGGTGACGAACTGCGGGTATGTGGATTTGGTCTACCGCTTGGGGTGGGATACCTGGAAGACGCACAACCCTATCCAACTCGAGGTCTGTGATCTGCGCGTTGCGGCGTAGTTTGACTGCATAAAAGTGACTGCATAAAAGGGGACAGGCTACTTTTTGCCGTTTATGCGGGAAGAAAAAGAAACGAGCAAAAAGTAGCCTGTCCCCTTTTACAAAAAGTAGCCTGTCCCCTTTTATGCTTTTACAGGGCTTTCTTGACCTTGCCGGCCTTGAGGCATTTGGTGCAGACGAACGCGCTGATGACGCGGCCCTCGGGCGTGAGGATGCGCAGCTTCTGGACGTTCGGCTTGAAGGTCCGCCTGGAGCGGCCCGTTATCTTGCGGCCGGCGCCGCCCTTGACCTTGGCCATACCGCGCCGGGCGATGGTGCCCCCGCGCCGCGCCTTCTTATTGCAGATGATGCAGTATCTTGCCATGCTTGACCTCTCTGTTTAAAAATTTCAGTGAGGCAATTATACCCGCCCGTCCGCATTTGTCAAGACTTTTGGGGATGCCGGCGCTATAATGGGATGACATGGACATGCGGGATGTCCGCCTAGAGTACTTCAGGAGTTCGGGGCCGGGCGGCCAGCACAAGAACAAGCGGCTGACCGCGGTGCGCGCGGTCCATGTGCCGACGGGGCTGGTCGCCGTCGGGCAGGAGCGGCGCTCCCGGGAGACGAACAGGCGGCTGGCCCTGGCCCGCCTGGAGGCGCGGCTCAAGGCGTTGCGGCACAGGCCCAAGCCCCGCAAGCGCGTGCGCACGTCCCGGGCCACGCACGAGCGCCGTCTCGCATGGAAGAAAAAACATAAAGAGAAGAAACAGATGCGGCGCCAGCGGTTCGAGAGCGAATAGGGGGTAGCATGAGAAAAATGGGTTATGGGATCGTGGGTTTTGTGTTGGGGTGTCTCGCGTGCGGGATCTTTTCGGCGCGGGCGCTGGAGGCGCAGTCGGCGTTCAGCAAGGGTACCGGCGGTTATTCCTTTGACACGATGCAGCCGCCCCTGCCCGCTTCCTTCGGTCAGCTCGTCGCGGTCTCCGGCATCAACCTGTACTTTCAGGGGGAGGGCGGTATGGTCTATGTCGTCAAGCCCCGCTCCGGGAACGCCCTGGACACGCAGGTGACCGTGATCCCGAGGGCCTAGGGGAGGCGTCATGTCTGATCCGCGCGTTGAAAGGCTCGCCGGTATCCTGGTAGACTATTCGGTGAAGGTCGGCAAGGGCGACGTCGTGATGATCGATTTCAGCGGCGTGCGGGCCCTGCCGTTGGTCCGGGCGGTCTACAGGAGGTGCCTCCTGAGGGGGGCGATCGCCGAGTACACCATGACCCACGAGGTGCTGACGCGGACCTTCTTTGAGACGGCCGGGGGGCGCGCGCTCGGCGATCTCCCGCGTCACCGCCTGCAGGCGATGACGCGCGCCACGGTCTATGTCGGCATCAACGCCACCGAAGACACGCGCCTCCTGGCCGGGGTGCCCATGGCCAAGCTCATGCGCCGCGAAAAGGTCCTGCGGCCTCTCGTCAACCGCCGCGTGGAGCACACCCGTTGGGTGATCACGCGTTATCCCACGACGGGGCTGGCGCAGGAGGCGCGCATGAGCCTCAAGGATTTCGAGGATCTTTACTTCAGGGCGTGCAACATCGATTGGCCGTCCTTTTCGCGCCGCCTGACGCGCCTGCGCCGGATGCTCCGGCGCGCCGCGAACGTCCACATCAGGTCTTCGGACACGGACCTGCGTTTCTCTGTCAGGGGCGTGCCGGCGGTCGCGTGCGACGGCCTGCGCAACATGCCCGACGGCGAGGTCTTCACCGCGCCGGTCCGGGACTCCGTAGAAGGGCACATCGTGTACAACGTGCCGTGCCTGTATCAGGGCAAGGAGTTCGACGGCGTGCGTTTTGTTTTCAAGAGGGGCCGGATCGTGGAGGCGACGTGCCGCACGGGGTCGCGCGCGGAGCTGCGCCGGATCCTGGATAATGACAGGGGCGCGCGCTATATCGGCGAGTTCTCGTTCGGCCTGAACCCGAACATCCGGCATGGCGTCAAGAACACCCTTTTTGACGAGAAGATCTTCGGCACGATCCACTTCACGCCCGGCCAGGCCTACAGCGAGGCGGACAACGGCAACCGCTCATCCGTCCACTGGGACCTCGTGAAGAGCCTCAAGGACGACGGCGAGGTCTTCTTCGACGGCCGCCTGATCCAGAAAGACGGCCTCTTCGTCGCGGAGGGGCTCAGGCCCCTGAACCCTCGAAAAGGGACGTAGACCAAGCTCGAAACCGCTTGCCGTCCATTGAGTTTCGTCAATAGGCCGTGAGCGGTCTCCTTGTCGAAATACTCCTTGACTAGAAAAGGCTGAGCAGGTATACTGTGGCTCGCTTTTATCAACAATAAATGCCGGGAAGGATGAAGGAGGAAAGGAAGGATGTTGGAAACGGAAGCCAAGAAAGGGATCATCGAGGCGCATCGGCAGCACGCCAAGGACACGGGCTCGGCCTTCGTCCAGATCGCCTTATTGACGGAGAGGATCAATCACCTCTCGAAGCACTTTGAGGTCCACAAGAAGGACCATCACTCCCGCCAGGGGCTGCTGAAAATGGTCAGCACGCGTCGCCGCCTGCTCGCATACTTGAGGACGCACGACACCAAAAAGTATGAAGAGCTTCTCGCGAAACTCGGCTTAAGAAAATAAT
>CAZDLS010000001.1:12228-31317 GCA_964506425.1 uncultured Planctomycetia bacterium
TGCGTCGCCAGGAGCGTGCGCGAGGGCATCGATTGGTTCCCGCTGACCGTCGAGTACCAGGAGAAGACCTATTCCGCCGGCCGCATCCCGGGCGGTTTCTTTAAGCGTGAGGGAAGACCTACGGAGAGCGAGGTCCTCGGTTGCCGTCTCATCGACAGGCCGATCCGTCCGCTCTTCCCGGAGGGTTTCCGCAATGATGTCCAGGTGGTGGCGATGGTCCTTTCCAGCGACGGCGCCGTTGACCCGGACATGCTGGCCCTGAACGGCGCCTCCTTGGCGCTGGGGGCATCGCCGATCCCGTTCGCCGGACCCATCGCGGGGTCCCGTGTCGCGCGCGTTGACGGCAAGCTCGTCGTCAACCCCACGTACGCCGAGCGGGGGACCGCCGACCTGGAGGTGGTCGTCGTCGGCTCCAAAGACAAGGTGATCATGATAGAGAGCGAGGCGACGGGCGTCCCGGAGAAGGATGTCCTGGAGGCGCTGCGTTGTGCGCACCAGTCCCTGCAGCCGCTCCTCAAGGCGCAGGAAGATTTTATCGCGCAGGTCGGCAAGCCGAAGATGGACTATGACGACAAGAGCGTCGGTCCCAAGGTGATCGATGCCGTGCGAGCGGCCTACGGCGAGCGCATCAAGGCCGCCTGCCGCGTGGCCGACAAGGGGCAGCGTGAGCAAGAGGCCCTGGCGATCGCGAAGGAGGCCCGGGAGAAGTTCTGCTGCGAGGGGCACGAGGAGCCTTTCTGCGAGGGGGACGTCGGAGCCGCCGTCGATAGGATCGAGCAGGAGGAGGTCCGCCGCATGGCCCTGCACGAGAAGGTCCGCGTGGACGGCCGCAAGGTCGACGAGATCCGGCCCATCGCCTGCGAGATCGGCGCCCTGCCGCGCACGCACGGCTCCGGGCTCTTCACCCGCGGCCAGACGCAGAGCCTGGCCGTCGTGACCCTGGGGACGCGCACGGACGAGCAGCTCATCGAGGCCTTGGAAGGCAAGAGTTACAGGAAGTTCCTGCTCCATTATACCTTTCCGCCGTTCAGCGTCGGCGAGGTCAAGCCGATGCGGGGCCCCGGCCGGCGCGAGATCGGCCACGGCGCCCTGGCCGCGAAGGCGATCAAGGCCGTCATGCCCAAGCCGGAGGAGTTTCCCTACACCGTGCGCGTCGTCTCGGAGATCCTGGAGTCAAACGGTTCTTCGAGCATGGCGAGCGTCTGCGCGTCGTCATTGGCCCTGATGGACGCCGGCGTGCCCATCAAGGCGCCGGTGGCGGGTGTCGCGCTGGGGCTCGTGACCGGCAAGGGGGGCCACGTCGTGCTCTCGGACATCGCGGGCCTGGAGGACCACCACGGCGATATGGACTTCAAGGTCGCCGGCACGCGCGAGGGCATCGTCGCGATCCAGCTCGACCTCAAGATCGACGGGCTCCGTTTCGATATCATCGAGGAGACCCTTGAACGCGCCCGCCAGGGCCGCCTGAAGGTCCTGGACAAGATGACGGCCGTCATCGATAAGCCGCGCGCCGACCTCTCCGAATACGCCCCGCGTATCGTGACCATCAAGATCAACCCCGAGAACATCGGTACGTTGATCGGTCCGGGCGGCAAGAACATCCGCAAGATCATCGAGTTGACGCAGACCTCGATCGACGTCGAAGACGACGGCACGGTCAAGGTCGCCTCCTGCGACGCCGCGGCGGTCGAACGGGCGCTGGACATGGTCCGGGGACTGACCGAGGAGCCGGAGGTCGGCAAGGTCTACCACGGCAAGGTCAAGAAGTTGATGAACTTCGGCTGTTTTGTCGAGATCCTGCCCGGCAAGGAGGGGCTCGTCCACGTCTCCGAACTCGACGACAAGTACGTCAAGAACGTCGAGGACGTCGTCAAGGTGGGGGATGAGTTCGACGTCAAGGTCGTCGCCATCGACGACCTGGGCCGCGTCAATCTCAGCAGGAAGCAGGCCAGGCCCAAGAAGGTCGACAAGGCGTAAGACGCACGGCGAGCCGTTCACGCGATGAAGAAGGAACACATCTATGAGATCATCGGCTTGTTTATCTTTGCGCTTACCGTCCTTGTCTTACTGAGCCTCGTCTCGCACCATCCCGAAGACCTGTCTTTTTATACCTCCCATCCGAACGTCCCGCCGAAGAACTGGGTGAATGTCTTCGGCGCCACCCTCTCCGAGGGGCTCTTCTTCTGCTTCGGGTACGCCTCGTACGCCCTGCCGGTCTTCCTTTTTCTTTTCGGTCTCAAGTGTGTGCGCCGCGAGCCCATCCGGATGAATGCGGTCAAGCTCCTGGGGATCCTCGTCTTAAGCGCGGCGACGAGCTCCTTTTTCGCGATGTTCTTCGCCACGCTGGCGACCGTGCGTTTCCGCCGGGGCGGGATGGCGGGCCTCGTCTTCTCGGACTTCCTCACGCACTACTTCGGCCGCATGGGCGCCTATGTCCTTATCCTCATGCTCGCGCTGCTTTCCCTGCCGCTCATCGGCCAGGTCTTCATCTTCCCCTTCCTCTCCCGTTTTTTTGAGAACACCTCCAAGAAGCTCAAGGCGTTCGCCTGGCCGTCGCCGGGCCTCGCCGCGCCGCGCCGCGTGCGGCCCGCGCGCCCGCCCAGGAAGTCCGTGAAGGAAAACGAGGACGGGCCGCGGCCCGTCGAAGAGAAGGTTCCCGGGCCGGCGCCAAGCGTGAACATCAAGATCGCCAAGCCCCCCGTCGATGCGGCGCTGGAGGGGGGCGAGCCGGTCCGCGAGGTCTCGGAGGAGGACTACGTCCTGCCGTCGCTGGACCTCCTGGACTCCCCGCCGCCCGTCTCCGTGCGTCAGATCAAGGATGACCTGACCGAGAACGCCAAGATCCTGGAGGAGACGCTTAACGACTTCGGCATCAGCGTGCGCGTGGCGGATATCGAGCGCGGCCCCGTGATCACGCGCTATGAGCTGGAGCCCGCGCCCGGCGTCAAGATCCAGAAGATCGTCAGCCTCGCCGACGACATCGCCATGACCATGAAGGCCGCGTCCGTGCGCATCGTGGCGCCCATCCCCGGCAAGAACCGCGTGGGCGTCGAGATCCCCAACCTCCAGACGGCCATGGTGTATCTCAAGGAGGTGCTCGTCTCCGAGGAGTTCCGCGACTACGACTCCAAGCTGACGCTGGCCTTAGGGAAAGACACCGCCGGCAAGCCGATCGTCGCGGACCTGGCCGAGATGCCGCACCTCTTGATCGCCGGCACCACGGGTTCGGGAAAGACCGTCTGCGTCAACGGTATCATCACCTCGATGCTCTTCAACGCCACGCCCAACGACGTCAAGTTCCTGATGGTCGACCCCAAGATGGTGGAGCTGGCCATGTTCAGCGAGATCCCCCACATGCTGTGTCCCGTCGTGACCGACCCCAAGAAGGTGGCGATGGCCCTTGCCTGGGTGACCTCGGAGATGGACGAGCGTTATCGATTGCTGGCCAAAGAGGGGCTGCGCAACATCGAGGCCTATAATCTTAAAAAACAGAAGCTGCCGTATATCATCGTCGTCATCGACGAGCTGGCGGACCTCATGATGGTGGTGCGCGATCAGGTCGAGAGCGCCATCGCGCGTCTGGCGCAGCTCTCGCGCGCCGTCGGCATCCACCTGATCCTGGCCACCCAGCGCCCCTCCGTCGACGTCATCACCGGCGTCATCAAGGCGAACTTTCCGGCGCGCATCTCCTTCAAGGTGGCCTCGAAGGTCGACTCGCGCACGGTCCTGGACATGAACGGCGCGGAGAAGCTGCTGGGCCGCGGGGACCTGCTCTTCCTGCAGCCCGGCCAGCCCAAACCCGTCCGTGCCCAGAGCTCCTTTCTCAAGGATGAGGAGCTCGAGCGCGTCCTGGAGTTCATCAGGAAGCAGGGCAAGCCCATCTATGACGATTCGATCGTGAAGGTGCAGGAGCAGTCCGCGATCGGCGCCTTCGGCGAGAAGGACGAGCTCTTCGACACCGCGTCGCGGCTCGTGATCGAGACGGGGCAGGCCTCGGTATCGATCATTCAGCGCCGGTTGCGCCTGGGCTACTCGCGGGCGGCGCGCCTCATCGACATGATGGAACAAGAGGGTCTCGTGGGGCCGTATTGCGGCAGCAAGCCGCGCGAGATCCTTGTCGACAGGGAGCAGTGGCTGAAGGAAAAAACAGGGACGAGGGAGGCTCTTGAGGATGCCGGAGAATAACGAAGCCGTTGCCCATCACGAGAAGTCCGTCGGTACGGTCGTGCGCGAGGCGCGCGAGGCGCGTAACCTGAGCCTGGAGCAGGCGAGCCGGACGACCCGTATCCACGTGGACGTCCTCAGGTCGCTCGAGGGGGATGATACGGCCAAGCTCGGCGCCGTCTACACAAAGGGTTTTTTGAAGCTTTATGCGGATTTTTTGGGCCTGAACAAGGAAGAGATCGTCGCGCGCTTCGTCGCCGCAACGCCGGAGGCGGCCGTCGTGCGTCCCAGGAAGGCGGCGCCGGCGCCGCAGGGGGCCGCGGTGCGCCTTATCGTCGAGAGCGGCCGGCGTCTTGGGATGCAGGTCCAGCGGTTCTTCCGGCGTCTTGCGTGGCGGCGCGTGGCGCTCGTCCTTCTCGCGGGGGTCTTTCTCTTCGGGATGGGGCGCTGGATCAAGGGGTGCCGTGTCCGCGTCCGGGAGAGGCGCGTCCGCGCCGTCGCCCTGGCCGCGTCGGACATCGAGAGCGCGGCTTCGGCCGGATCGAAGCCGGCCGCTGCGGCCGCGAAGAAAAAGGACGAGCAGAAGGTCGTTCTCGTCGTGCGGGCCGTTGAGAAGACCTGGCTGCAGGTCAAGGCCGACGGCAAGATCATCTTCCAGGGAGTCCTGGCGAAGGGGAGTTCCGAGAACTGGAAGGCCAAGGAGAAGATCGAGCTGTGGATCGCCGACGCCGGGGCCCTGCAGCTTGAGGTGAACGGCCGCTTCCTCGACCGCATCGGCCGCCGCGGCCAGACGCTCAAATGGATCGAGATCACCCCTAAAGGTCTTGCCGTCCGCGGCTAGACCTTCGTGCCCACCGTTCGGACACCATCGCGTCGAGGGGTGGGTCTTTTTTTTACCGGGGACCCCATGAAGACGGCAGGAAAAAAGATCCATATCGTGACCCTGGGGTGCGCGCGTAACGTCGTGGATTCCGAGAAGATCCTGGGCGATGCGTTGGCCGCCGGGGCACAGCGGGCGCCATGGGGTAAGGCCCGGACCGTGGTCCTCAATACCTGCGGCTTTATACAGGAGGCGAAGCGCGAATCCCTCGAGGCCTTGGCGGAGCTTCTCCGTCTTAAACGCGCCGGCCGGCTGGGCGAGGTCTTCGTGGTCGGGTGCCTCGTCCAGCGTTACCGCCGAGAATTGGCCGAGGCCTTTCCTCAGGTCGACGGCTTTGAGGGTCTCGCCGACTTCAAGTCCGCCTTCCCGCTTTCGGCGCGCCTGACGGGGGCGCACACGGCATACGTCAAGATCTGCGAGGGGTGCGCCAATCCGTGCACGTATTGCGCCCTCCCCGGCATAAAAGGCCCTCAGCGCAGCCGCACGCCGGCCTCGGTCCTCAGGGAGGTCCGCGCGCTGGGATCACAAAACGTCAAAGAGATCAATATCGTGGGCCAGGACATCACGCTATACGGCCTGGAGCGCCGCGGCGACTCCCTGGGGGGACCGCGCCGCGGCCATCCCAGGGAGTTGCCGTTGGTGCGGCTCCTCAAGCAGATCCTTAAGGCGACGCGCGTCCCCTGGATCCGGTTGCTGTATCTTCATCCGAAGCGATTGACGGACGAGCTGATCGAGCTGATCGCCGCCGAGCCGCGTGTCTGTTCGTATGTCGACGTGCCCTTTCAGCACGTCAGCACGCGCATCCTCAAGGCGATGGGCCGGGGGATGACGCGCGGGCAGGTCTTTGCGCTGGTGGAAAAGCTGCGCCGCCGCATCCCGGCCGCGGCCCTGCGCACGTCCTTCATCGTCGGCTTCCCGGGTGAGACGAAGCGTGACTTCCGCGAGCTGTGCGCGGCCGTCACGCAGTTGCGGTTTGACCGCATGGGCGTTTTCATGTATTCTCGTGAGGAGGGCACCCGCGCCTACAACCTCAAGGGACAGGTGGCGTCCCGCGTCAAGCGGGAGCGCTGGGACCACCTCATGCGGCTGCAGGCACAGGTCTCTTGCCGTAACCTGCGCGGGGCCGTCGGCCGGCGCTGCGATGTCTTGATCGAGACGCGAGGCAAGGGCGCCGGTACCTTCACCGGCCGCAGCTATAAGGACGCGCCGGAGGTGGACGGTGTGGTGCGCGTGCGCAGCCGACGGTCGCTCCAGGCCGGTGATATCGTCGCGTGCCGGATCACGTCGTCATCGACACACGATCTGACGGGAGAGCTTATCGCATGAACCTGCCGAATCAGCTGACCTTGTCGCGGATCCTGATGACCTTCATCCTGATGGGCCTGCTCTTCGTCCCCGGCGCCGCGGCCAAGGCCATGGCCCTGGTCCTCTTTTTGTTGTGTTGCCTCACCGATTACCTGGACGGCCGCATCGCCCGCGCGCGCGGGCTCGTCTCGGACTTCGGCAAGATCATGGACCCGTTGGCGGACAAGATCCTGGTCGTGGGCGTCTTTTTGGCTTTCGTCGAGCTGCAGCTGGTGGCCGCCTGGATGGTGGTCCTTATCATGACGCGTGAGTTCTTGATCACCGGGCTGCGCCTTTTCGCCATGCGCCGGGGCCTGGTATTGGCCGCCGAGACCGCGGGAAAACACAAGACGATCTCGCAGATGGCGACCATCCTGTTCATCCTGCTTTTTCTCTTTCTGCGCGACGTCGGCCGCGAGCTGACGTTCTGGGGCCCCGGACGCGAGCTCCTCTTCGAGCAGACGATAGCGGCCTTCATGATCGTTACCGTGGTCCTGACGCTGGTGTCGGGGTTCCTGTATCTGTGGAAGAACCGGGGGTTGATCCGGAGCCTATGAAGAAGGCCGTTGTTTTTCTGGCGACATTCGGTTATATCGGCTACCTGCCGTTGGTGCCCGGCACGTGGGGGAGCCTGGCGGGCCTGTTCCTGACGCTGGGGTCAAGCGGGACGCCGCTCCTCTTCTACGGCGTCTTCGCGTGCTGCCTGGCGGCGGGCCTGTGGAGCTGCCGTTATGCCCCTGTCTATCTCGGCGCGGCGGACCCGCGCCCGGTCGTCATCGACGAGGTCTGCGGCATGATGCTCGTCTTTTGTTTTGTCCCGGTGACACAAGCCACCCTCGCGCTGGGGTTTGTGGGGTTCCGGCTCGCGGATATCGTCAAGCCGCTGGGGATAAGGCGGCTGGAGCGCCTGCGGCCGCCCTGGGGGATCATGCTGGATGATCTGGCGGGCGGCTGCCTCGTTGGGATTTTTTTGTGGCTTGCGCGGCGGCTGGGAGTGTTGTAGGATGATACATCAAGCAGTGTCGGGATGAGGGGGGTCGTTTATGGCTGAACGCAGGCAAGAGGTCCGGCAGGAGACGTTGGACTTGATCTATACCTTTTTACGCCGTGGGATCAAGGAGCGCGCCACGGACATCCATTGGGAGCCCTACAGCGAGAACATGAACGAAGGGCTCGTCGTGCGCTTCCGCGTGGACGGTCTCCTGAAGGACGTGGACCGGTTCACCCGCGACAAGACCAACGTGGGCTCGATCGTGAACGCCATCAAGCTGATGGCCGAGATGGACCCCACCCAGCGGCGCGAACAGCAGGACGGCCGCCTGACCTTCAGGAGTGAAGGGGTGGAGTTTGACGTGCGCGTCGCCTCGATGCCGACGATCATCGGCGAGAAGATCGTCATGCGCCTGATGGACCGCAACCGTTATTGCATGAAGCTGTCGGATCTGGGGATGCGCGAAGAGGTCATGCAGGGCGTACACTCTTTGATCAGCCGGCCGGAGGGCTTCGTCGTGATCAGCGGGCCCACCGGCTCGGGCAAGACGACGACGCTTTATTCGATCCTGCAGCAGATCTATTCCCGCCAGAAGAACATCTGCACGATCGAGGACCCCGTCGAGGTGAAGTTTCCCGGCATCAACCAGGTACAGGTCGAGACGCACTTCGGCATGACCTTCGTGACGGGCCTGCGGGCGATCATGCGCCAGGACCCGAACGTCATCGCGGTCGGCGAGATGCGTGACCCCGAGACCGTGCGCACGGCCCTGGAGGCGGCCCTCACCGGCACGCTCGTCTTTTCGACGATCCACGCCCGTGACAGTATCAACACCATCGTCCGCATGCTCGATATGGGGGTGGAACCTTTTTTTGTCGCCAACGCCCTCACCGGGGCGATCGCCCAGCGTCTCGTCCGGCTGGTCTGCAAGATCTGCAAGGGCAAGGGGTGCACGCAGTGCGCGAATATCGGTTACAAGAAGAGGATGGGCATATTCGAGATTCTCAAGATCAGTGATACAATGAGGGAGTTGATCTTGAAGCGGGCCTCGGCCGAGGAGCTGCGCCGCGCGGCGACACAGGAACAGATGGTGTCTTTTGTCCGGTCCTGTTCCCCTCTCGTCGAAGAGGGGCAGACGACGAAGGAAGAGATCGACCGTGTCCTTTCCCTGGATTGAGCGATGCCCAAGATCCCGCAAAAACTAGGTGAACTGCTCGTTGAGAACGGTGTCGTGACCGAAGAGCAGCTCTTGGCGGCCCTGGAGGAGCAAAGGAAGAACCGGCGCCTTTTGGGCGAGATCATCGTGGAGCGGGGTTTCACCACGAAGGAGAAGCTCGACGCGACGCTCGCCCACCAGTACGGCTCGGTCCTGGGCAAGATCCTGATCGAGAAGGGCTACGTCACCTTCGAGCAGCTTGAGAACGCCATGGAGGACCAGAAGAGTTCTTCCAAGACCTTGGGCGAGATCCTGATCGACAGGGGGTATGTCGCCGAGACCGACCTCATGGACGGCCTCTCCCAGCAGTACAAGATCCCCTTTGTGCGCCTGGCGACGTACGCGATCAGTCCCGAGGCGGTCGGCAAGGTCCCGCTCGACGCCCTGAAGAAGTACTGCGTCTTTCCCCTCGACGTGCAGGACAACATGCTCGTCGTCGCCACCGCCAACCCCGAGGACTTTATCGCCGAGTCGGATCTGCGCTTCCTCTCGGGGATGTACATCAAGTTCGTCCTGGCCTCCCGGTCAGAACTCCTCTCCTTCCTCGAGTAGACCTTAAACGATCACCATCGGGATGTCAGGGTGTTGCGAGCGGCAGGGCCGCGAGCGCCGCGTAGCGTGCTCCTTGCGGCGAAAGGTGGCTTTCGAAGAGGGTCACGGTCCCGGCCGGCAGGCCGGGCACAAAGACCTTCTGCGTCTCTTGGTGGAGGGCCGTGATGAGGTGCACGCGGTTGCGCGGGGAGCGCACGCGGCCGATCGTCACATGGGGATGAAAGGCCCGCCCTTCTTTTTTAAAGCCGAGGCTGCCCAGCGCCTCTTCGAGGCGCTGGGCCAAGCACGGGAAGGTCGTAGCGGGTGCTTGGACGCCGATCCAGAGGGTGCGCGGCGCAAAGAGCCCGGGAAAGGCGCCCAGGCCGCTGAGAGAGAAGGAGAAGGCGGGGTGGTCCCTGCCGACCGCCTCGCAGGCGGCCGTCACCTCCGGTATCCGGCCTTCTTCGACGTCACCCAGGAATTGGAGCGTCACGTGAAAGTTCGTCTCTTCGACCCACGTGACGTCCGCGCCGGTCTTTTTGAGCCTTTGACTGATGCGGTGACATTCTTCTTTGGCCGGGACAGGCAGGTCCACGCCGAGGAAGAGCCGGCGGGAGTTCATGAGAGGCATTCCAGGAGAAAGGCCAGGGCGGCCCTCTTGGTCTTTTCTTTGATGGCGCGCCGGGCTCCGGTGAAGTGGAATTTTTTGAAGTAGACGTGCCGGCCGGCGCTGCAGGCGATGAAGACCGTGCCCACGGGTTTTGTCGGCGTGCCGCCTCCGGGTCCGGCGATACCCGTGACGGAGAGGCCCGCGTGGCTGCGCATCAGGCGGCGCACCCCGATCGCCATCTCGATGGCTGTCTCTTGTGAGACCGCTCCGTGGCGCCTGATGGTCCGGGGCGTAACGAACAGGAAGCGCTGCTTGAGGTCGTTGGCGTAGGCGATGAGGCCGCCGCGCAGGTAGCGCGAGCTGCCGGGGATGTTCGTCAGGCTGTGCGTGATCAGGCCGCCGGTGCAGGATTCGGCGACGGCGAGCGACCACTTCTTCCTGATGAAGAGGCGCGCGACGCGGGAGCTCATAGAGGTATTATACAGAAGAACTTGCTTCTTGACAACGGGGGACCGGGGGCGTATAGTTATTCTGTCTTCGGGATAGGGTGGAATTCCCAGCTGGCAGTGAGTCGGCCCGGAAGGCCGGCAAGCCTGCGAGTCCCCGGCAACAGCCCGCAAGGGGCGGTCGCCGGGGACAGATCAAGTGCGAATCTTGAGCCAATAGTCGATAGCCTAGACGGGAGAAGACGACGGGCGCGTTGGCCCTATTTATCCCGAAGCCGTGCTTCGGGATAAACTGTTTTAGGTGCCCTGATGACGTTTCATACGATCGAAGAGATCCTCGAGGACGTGCGGCAGGGGAAGATGGTGATCGTCGTCGATGACGAGGACCGCGAGAACGAGGGTGACCTCGTTCTGCCGGCGGCCTTCACCGACGCCGACGCCGTCAATTTTATGGCGAAGTACGGCCGCGGCCTCATCTGCGTGCCGATGGAAGAGGAGCGGCTGCGGGCCCTGGATATCCCGCCCATGGCGGCTCCCGGCCGGCGGGGCGCCGCCGAAGAGGACCCGTATGCCACGGCATGGATGATGTCCGTGGACGCGCGGGAAGGGGTGACGACAGGGATCTCGGCCCCGGACCGCGCCCGGACGGTCCGCAGGCTCATTGCGTCCGGGGCCTCAGCGTCCTCCTTCACGCGGCCCGGCCATGTCTTTCCGCTGCGGGCCCGTCAGGGCGGGGTGTTGGTCCGCGCGGGCCATACGGAGGCGGCGGTGGACCTGGCGCGCCTGGCGGGGTTGTATCCGGCCGGCGTCATCTGTGAGATCATGAACGAGGACGGGACGATGAGCCGCCTGCCGCAGCTTCGGACCTTTGCGCAGGCGCACGGCCTCAAGATGTGCACGATCGAGGACCTGATCCAGTATCGCCGCGCCAAGGAGCGGTTCATCACGCGGACGGTGGCCACGACCCTGCCGACGGCCTTGGGCGTCTTTGACATGTTCCTTTATGAGTCGTCCCTCGACGGGTCGCACCACGTGGCCCTGTGCATGGGCATGGAAGAGGGGGCGCCTGCCGGCAAAGACCCCCTGGTGCGCGTCCACTCCGAGTGCCTGACCGGCGATGTCTTCGGTTCCCTGCGCTGCGACTGCGGGGCACAGCTCCAGGCCGCCATGGCGGCCATCGCCAAAGAGGGGCGGGGGATCATCCTTTACATGAAACAGGAGGGCCGCGGCATCGGCCTGGCCAACAAGCTCAAGGCCTATGCCCTTCAGGACGGGGGGCTCGATACGGTCGAGGCCAACGAGGCCCTGGGTTTTGCCCCGGACCTGCGCGACTACGGCATCGGCGCGCAGATCCTCGTCGACCTCGGCGTGACGTCGCTGCGCCTGTTGACGAACAATCCGCGCAAGATCGTGGGCCTGGAGGGTCACGGCCTGCACATCGCCGAGCGCGTCCCGCTCCAGATGCCCAAGACGCGCGTCAACGCCCGTTACCTGGACACGAAGCGCGAAAAACTCGGCCACTGGCTCGAATGATTTTATTGTTGGCCCCTGCACGCAGTAAGGCAAACGAGTTGCGCGCAGGGGCGCTTTCAGGGAAGGTAAGCGAGGGAAAGCGAGGGTAACCATGATCAAGGTGAACGAGGGACAGATGGCGGCAAAGGGGAAGCGGTTCGCGCTGATCGCCTCCCGGTTCAATGATTTCGTGACCAAGGCGCTGGTCGAAGGCTGCACCGATACGCTCCTGCGCCACGGCGCCAAGGACACGGATATCACGGTCACCTGGGTGCCCGGTTCTTTTGAGGTCCCGCTCGTGGCCCTGCAGGCGGCCCGGTCCAAGAAGTGCGACGCGGTGGTGTGTCTGGGCGCCGTGATCCGCGGGGACACGCCCCACTTTGATTTCATCGCGAGCGAGGCGGCCAAGGGCATCGCCCAGGTGGGCATGCAGACGGGCGTGCCGGCGATCTTCGGCATCATCACCGCGGACACGCTGGAGCAGGCCATGGAGCGCGCCGGCAGCAAGGGCGGCAACAAGGGCCGCGACGCGGCGCTGCACGCTATCGAGATGGCCAACCTGGTGGATATGATCTGATTCGCAACTCGGTTGCAACAGTTTTGCGGAGTCTGTTATGCGAAAGCGCACGAAGGCCCGGGAGATGATCCTGCGGTTGTTGTACCAGGCGGACATCACGTCAGCCGACCCCAAGGATATCCTGGAGGGTTTTCTGGTCGATTACCCCGATATCAACGAGGACCCGTCGCTGCGCGCTTTTGCCAGCGAACTCGTTACCCTGTTCTCCGAGCGTCGGGAGGAGGTCGACGCGGTCCTCGCCTCCTCGGCCACCAATTGGCAGCTGGACCGCATGGCCGCCGTGGACCGCAATATACTGCGGTTGGCCGCCATCGAGCTGCTCTTTCGTCAGGACGTCCCGCCCAAGGTGGCCATCAACGAGGCCGTCGAGCTTGCCAAGAGGTACGGGGACCTGGAGAGCGGCAAGTTCGTCAACGGCATCCTCGACAACATCCACAAGACACGCTGATCCTTTTTTCATGAAGACCGCGGACCTGCACATCCATACCGTTTTTTCAGATGGCACCTGTGCGCCCGAGCGCGTCGTGGCCGAGGCGCTGGAGGCGGGCCTTGCCTGTATCGCCATCACCGACCACGACAGCACCGACGGCATCGGCCCGGCCCGGCGCGCGGCAGGAGACCGCCTCGAGGTCCTCTCCGGCATCGAGATCTCGACACAGCTCGAAGGCGAAGAGGTCCACATCCTCGGTTACCTCATCGATTTCGAACGCCCGGCCGTCGCAAAGATGATGGAGGAGCTGCGTCGCGTGCGGGTGGAGCGCATCCACGGGATCTGCCATAAGCTCAAGAAGCTCGACATACCGCTGGAGGCCGAGGAGGTCTTTGCCGCCTCCGGCAAGGGGAGCGTCGGCCGGCTGCACGTTGCCCAGGCGATGCGCCAGCGCGGCTTTGTCGCGACGCTCGGCGAGGCCTTTGCCAAGTATATCGGCAACCGCGGGCCGGCGTACGTCGGCAAGTTCAAGTTGACCCCCAAGGAGGCGATCCGGTGGGTCCGGCACAGCGGCGGGGTGCCGGTGTTGGCGCACCCGTACACGCTCAGCGATAATGCCTTGATCCGCGATTTTGCCAAGGCCGGCATCATGGGGCTGGAGGTCTACTATCCCGAGCACACCGCGTTCCAGACGCGTGAGTATTTGAAGATAGCCGGCCAGTACGGTCTGCTCGCGACCGGCGGCTCAGACTTTCACGGCGACGTCAAGGCGAACGTCAAGGTGGGTAAGACGCGGGTGGCCTATGAGCACGTCGAGCGGTTGAAGGCAGCGCAATGCGGTCTCACATAGAGCCTTATATGCGTCAGGCCCTGGACCTTGCCCAAAAGGGTCAGGGCCGCACGCACCCGAATCCTTGCGTCGGGGCGGTCGTCGTCAAAGATGCCCGGGTCGTGGGCCGGGGGTCCCATAAAAAGACGGGTGCGGCGCACGCCGAGGTGAACGCGTTGAGGCAGGCCGGACCAAGGGCCCGGGGCGCGGCCCTCTATTGTACCCTTGAGCCCTGTGCGCACCAGGGCCGGACCGGGCCGTGCACCGAAGCGATCATCCGTGCCGGTATCCGCCGGGTCTTTATCGGGATGAAGGACCCGAATCCGCTCGTGCGCGGCAAAGGGGTGAAGAGGCTGCGCGCCGCGGGGATACAGGTCCACATCGGTTTTCTGGAAGAGGAGGCCGCGGCATTGAACGCGGCTTATATTTTTGCGATGCGGCGGGGCCGGCCCCTGGTGACGGCCAAGATCGCGTCATCCCTGGACGGTAAGACAGCGACGCGCCTGGGCGGCTCCCGGTGGATCACGGATGCTGCCAGCCGGCGGCATGCCCGTCGCGCACGCGGGTCTTTTGACGCGATCATGGTAGGGATCGGGACGGTCCTGGCGGACGATCCGAAGCTGGAGGCCGCGCCCCAAAAGGAGAGCTGGACGAAGATCGTCGTTGATTCCAGCGGCCGCCTGCCGCTCGATGCCCGGCTCCTTAAGACCGGCGGCCGCGTGGTCGTGGCCACGGCCTCGATGACGCGTCCCAGAGAAGCGGCCCTGCGCGGCCGCGGCGCGTCGGTGGTGCGCTGTCCGGACGCGAAACGGCAGGTGGACCTGGCGCGCCTCTTGAGCGTTTTGCACGGTCTCGAGGTCCGGCACCTGCTCGTCGAGGGCGGGGCAACGCTCACCGGGTCCCTGTTCGACCGGCGGCTCGTGGACCGGGTGGTTTTTTATCTGGCGCCGAAGATCATCGGCGGGACGCACGCCCTGCCGGCGGTCGGCGGCAGGGGGGTGGCGCGCCTTTCCGCCGCGCCCCGGCTCAAAAATGTATGCTGGCAGCGCCTGAAGCCGGATCTTTTTATCACGGCGGATGTGGGTTACCCCGTGAAAAATGAATAATGCCTGTCCCTGTTTGAATCGCTGTCCCCGATCGAATCGTCGACATGTTCACCGGGATCGTTGAGGAGTCGGGCGTGGTGCGCGCGGCCCAGCGCCGCGGCAAGGCGTGGCGGTTTGATGTCGAGGTCTCAGAGGCCGTTGGCAAGGCCGGGATCGGCGACAGCATCGCCGTGGACGGGGTCTGTCTCACCGTCGTCGCCCGCAAGAAGAATACCCTGTCTTTTGACGTCATGCCCCAGACGTGGCATAAGACCACGCTGCACAAGCGGCGGGCCGGCCATCGCGTCAACGTGGAGCAGGCCTTGCGCGTGGGCGACCGGGTCGGCGGCCATTTTGTCACGGGTCACGTGGACGGTGTCGGCGTGATCCGGTCCAGGCGGCTTGACCGGGGCAACCTTGAGGTCCGGGTCAGCCTGCCTGCGCACCTGAGCGCCTTTGTCGTGGACAAAGGGTCGATCGCCGTGGACGGCATCAGCCTGACCGTCGCGGCCGCGGCGCGCGGCGCCTTCAGCGTCTGCCTCATCCCCTTGACCGCCCGGGTGACGACGCTCGGTGCCAAGCGGTCCGGCGACAGCGTCAACATCGAATGCGACATGCTCCTGAAGCGGCCCGCGGCCGCGCGGACGTAAAGCTAGTCCCCAGCCAGCCGGCTGTGGTCAACCTTTCGTTGTCAAGGCCGGCGGGGTGTGATAAAATCATAGCCGCTAAAGGAGTTATGTTCTTGATCGTCCCAGGCCAAGGGAAGGTTAGAGAAGCGGCTCGGGACGGTTTGCGGGAAGGTAAGCGGCAGCAAACCGGGGAGTGGCTCAGCTTGGCTAGAGCGCAACGTTCGGGACGTTGAGGTCGTGGGTTCAAATCCCACCTCCCCGACAATATTTTGTAATAAAGAGGTCCTCCATTCCGCCTGGGTTCCGGCACACCCGAACCCCTCATGGATAAACAAGCGCACGTCATCTTCAGCGGCCGCGTGCAGGGCGTGGGCTTTCGCTTTACGGCCCGCGCCGTGGCGCACCGTTTGGGGGTCACGGGCTGGGTGCGCAACGGGCCCGGCGGCGACGTCGAGATCCTGGCCGAAGGCGAGGAGGCGCGCCTGCAGGATTTCGTGTCCGAGATCGAGGAGCAGTTCAAGGGGTATATCCAGGAGAGGCAGCTGGAGTGGGGATCCCCGTCGGGGACCTTTCATGATTTCGGCATCCGGATGTAATGAGGACCGTCGCCGTGTTTTCGGACGTGCATGGCAACCGCGAGGCCTTTGAGGCCGTGCTCGCCTTTTGCCGCCGGGAGGCCGTGACGCGTTATTGTTTTGCCGGCGACATCGTCGGCTACGGCGCCGATCCGGGGTATTGTATCGGGGTGCTGCGCGACCTGGCCGCGTCCTGTGTCGCGGGCAACCACGACGCCGCGGCCTTGGACAGGGTCGAGGCGGCGTACTTCAATCCCGCCGCCCGCCAGGCGATAGACTGGACAGCCGCTCAGCTCTCCGGGGACGACCGCCGTTTCCTGGAGGGGTGGCCGCTGGTGCGCGAAGAGGCGTTCACGCTGGTACATGGCAGTCCGGCCCGGCCGCAAGAGTTTGATTACATCCTGTCGCCGTATCAGGCGATGAAGGCATTTTCGGCGTTTTCCGGCCGCCTGTGCTTTGTGGGCCACTCGCACCGCCCCGGCATCCTGGTCGAAGAAACAGACATCCTCCGTTTTGACGGCGCGGCGTCCCTTGAGCTGGACCCGGAGCGGCGATATATCGTGAACGTGGGCAGCGTCGGCCAGCCGCGCGACGCCGACCCGCGCGCCTGCGTGTGTCTTTATGATGAAGGCAACAGGACGGTGGCGTTGCACCGCGTGGCCTATGACGTGGCCCGGGCTGCCGGGAAGATCCGCAGGGCGGGTCTGCCGGCCGTCTTGGCCGAGCGTCTTTTCGAGGGGCGATAGGGGGCGGACCTGTGGATGCGCATAAAGAGGGCGAGCGCCTGCGGGAGAAGATCCGGCATCACGATTACCGCTATTACGTGCTGGACGACCCTGAGGTCTCGGACAGGGAGTACGATGATCTGGTGGCGGCGCTCAGACGTCTCGAGGCGCAGCACCCGGACCTGGTGACGCCGGATTCCCCGACACAGCGGGTCGGCGGGGAGCCGGCGCCGGGGTTTGAGACGGTGCGCCACCGCCGTCCGATGCTCTCCCTCGACAACACCTATACGTTCGAAGAGGTGCGCGCCTGGGACCAGCGTGTCAGCAAGGGGCTCGGCGACGGCGAGGCGGTCTCGTACGTCGTGGAGCTGAAGCTTGACGGCGTCAGCGTCAATCTGACGTATGAGCACGGCCGTCTGGTGCGCGGGGCCCTGCGCGGGGACGGCGCATCCGGAGAGGACGTGACCACGAACCTGCGCACGGTCCGGGCCATCCCCCTGAAGCTGCGCGGATCAGGGCACGAGGGGCTCATCGAGGTCCGCGGCGAGATCTTTATGTCTCTGGCCGACTTCAGCCGCATGAACAAGGAGCGCGGCCGGGCCGGTGCGTCGGCGTTCGCCAACCCGCGCAACGCCACCGCCGGGACGCTCAAGACGCTGGACCCTCGCATCGTCGCGGGCCGGCGCCTTTTGTTCTATGCCCACTCGTTAGGGGATGCGACGCGCGCCGTCTTTGATCTCCACGAGGCCTATCTCAAGCAGCTCAAGGAGTGGGGTGTTCCGGTGAACCCCGAGACCAGGGTGTGTGCCGATATCGAGGCCGCGATCAGCCGCTGCCGGAAGATGCAGGAACAGCGGCAGCGCCTGAACTATGAAGTCGACGGCACGGTGATCAAGGTAGACAGCCGTGCCCAGCAACAGCGTCTGGGTCAGACCCTCAAGAGCCCCCGCTGGGCCATCGCCTATAAGTTTCCCGCGCACCAGGCGACCACGACCGTGAAGGACATCACCGTCAGCGTCGGCCGCACCGGCGTCATCACGCCGGTGGCGGAGCTCGAGCCCGTCACGTGCGCCGGCGTCGTCATCCGCAACGCCACCCTGCATAACTTCGACGAGATCGAACGGCTGGGCGTCAAGATCGGTGACCGTGTCCTCATCGAGCGCGCCGGCGACGTGATCCCAAAGGTCGTCAAGGTCGTCACGGCCGGCCGTTGCGGCAAGGAGAAGAGATTCGTCAGGCCCCGCGCGTGCCCGGTGTGCCATGGCCCCATCGAGAAGGAGAAGGAGGGGGAGGTCGCGTACCGCTGCGTCAATCCGACCTGCCCGGCGCAGCTGGAGCGCCAGGCGCTCCACTTCGCATCAAGGGCCGCGATGGACATCGAGGGCATGGGCGCGGCGATCGTCGCGCAGTTGGTGGCGCGCCGGATGATCAGGGACGTCGGCGACATCTACGATTTGACGCCGGAGGAGCTTTTAAAGCTCGATCTGGTGAAGGAAAAGAAGGCGGCCCAGCTGATGAAGGGGATAAAGGACAGCAAGGATAGGCCTTTGAGCCGTCTCCTTTTTGCGCTGGGCATCCGCCACGTCGGTGAGAAGGCCGGGCTCGTCCTGGCCGAGCACTTTCAGGCCATGGACGCGTTGACAGCCGCCTCGCCGGAAGACCTGGCCGCGATCCATGAGATCGGCGAGGCGATGGCGCGCTCGCTGTACGGCTTTTTTCATGGCAAGGAGGGCCGCCAGCTGATCGATAAGCTGCGGTCGGCCGGCATCAACATGAAGCAGCCCAAGCGCCGCGGCGGCGCCACACCTCTGGCAGGGCGGAGCTTTGTCTTCACGGGCGAACTTGAGGACCTGCCGCGCAGCCGCGCCGAGGCCCTGGTCCGCGAGGCGGGCGCCAGCGTCTCCAGCAGCGTGAGCAAGAAGACCTCCTTTGTGGTCGCTGGCAGCGACCCGGGGTCCAAATACGGCAAGGCGAAAAAGCTCGGTGTTGCTATCCTCGACAAACAGGATTTTTTGAAGATGGTAGGAGGCGCGCGATGAGAAGACGGATGACCGTCCTGAGGGGCGCGGTGCTGGTGCTGGCTTTCCTTCTGACGCTAAGCGGCTGTGAGGCCCTGCGGCGCAAGTTCACCCGCACGAAGAGGCGCAGCGCAAAGCAGGAGGCGATGATCGTCTCCCCGCGCGACTACAGCGAGCATCCGTTCCCCAACGACGTGATGTATCAACAGAACTTCACGTACTGGAAGGCCTGGAATCAGGAGTGGGTGGCCAGCCTCCACGACCAGGATTCCCGAAAGAAGATCTTGAGCTGCGGCGAGCAGGCCTTGGTGAACCTGGAGAAGATGGCGTCGTATCTGACGCAGGAGAAAAAGGAGAGGCTTGAGGTCCATGTCGCCGCCACGCGCGCGCTCCAGGAAGACATCGAGGCGCACAGGAGCCTGCTGCCGTCCCACTACGCGGCGTATCGCGACCGCGCGCAGCGTCTGCTGAGGGTCATCAACGGGAACTTCGACATGCACCACGTGAAAGACGCGATCCGTTAGGGG
>CAZDLS010000001.1:31417-46863 GCA_964506425.1 uncultured Planctomycetia bacterium
GGTCATCAACGGGAACTTCGACATGCACCACGTGAAAGACGCGATCCGTTAGGGGGTGTTGCCTTGCAGGTCCTGCGTTTTGTGGTGGGGCGGCTCGCCACCAACTGTTATATCGTCGTCTCCAAGGAGAAGAACGCTTTTATCATCGACCCCGGCGATGACGCGGCCGTGATCCGCAACGCGTACGCGGCACGCAAGATCCATCCGCGTTTCATCGTCAACACCCATGGCCACATCGACCACATAAAGGCCAACAGCGCCCTGAAGCTGCCGGTGGCCGTGCACGCCGCAGACAGCAGGATGGTCAGCGATCCCCGCAAGAACCTGATGACGTCTTTTTTCGGGACCTTCGAAGGAGTGAAACCCGAGATCGACCTTAAGGGCGGCGATCGCCTGGAGCTCGATGAGCTGTGTTTTGAGGTCTGGCACACGCCCGGTCATTCTCCGGGCGGTATCTGCCTGGTGGGGCACGGCGTCGTCTTCACCGGGGACACGCTTTTTTGCGACGGGGTCGGCCGCACGGATTTTCCCGGGGCGAGCGCTGCAAAACTCCAGGAGTCCTTACAGCGGCTGGCCGGACTCCACGACGCAACGGTCGTCTACCCCGGCCACGGACCGCAGACGACCATCGGCCGCGAGTTCCGCCGGGGGTGAGTCTATGGACAGACTCGTTGAGATGTTCCTGGATTACCTGAGCGTCGAGCGGGGGCTGGCGCAGAACACCATCCGCTCCTACCGCCGGGACCTGGTCTCGTATGAGACGTATCTGGCCGCGGTGGCCAAGGTCCGTGTGACCCAGGCGAACCGCGACACCATCCGCGATTACATGCTCTTTGCCAAGGACAAGGGGTTGTCGGTCAGCAGCATCGCGCGGGCGCTGGCGGCCCTGCGGATGCTCTATCGTTTCTTGGCGCGCGAGAGGCTGATCAAGGCCGATGTCTCGAGCTATATCGATTCGCCGAAGCTCTGGAAGCGCATCCCCGAGATCTTGAGCTTAGACGACGTGGAACGGTTGATCGGGGCACCGGACCCGAAGACCCTTCAGGGCCGCCGGGACCGGGCGATCCTCGAGATGCTGTACGCCACGGGGATGCGCGCTTCCGAGGTCTGCGGCGTCAAGGTGAACGACGTCAATACCGAGATCGGTTTTGTCCGGTGTCTCGGGAAAGGCCGCAAGGAGCGCCTCATTCCTTTGGGCAGGAAGGCGATCCTGGCCGTGACGCAGTACCTGACGACGACACGGCCCCGGCTCCTGAAGAAGGGGGCGGCGGCAGAGCTCTTTTTGAACCGTTCCGGCAAGCGGCTCTCGCGCATCTCTCTGTGGAAGATGGTCCGGGCGTGCGCCCGCAAGGCGCGGATCAAAAAGAAGATCCGGCCGCACCTGCTGCGCCATTCTTTCGCAACACACCTGCTGGAGCGCGGGGCGGACCTGCGCTCGGTCCAGGAGATGCTGGGCCACGCCAATATCGGCACGACCCAGATCTACACGCACGTGACCCGCGACCGCCTGAAGGCGGTCCACAAGACCTTTCATCCGCGAGGGTAAATGCTGAAGAGCCGTTTTGAGCAAGCACCCCTGCGCGTCCGGCGCTTCTGCCTGGAAGCGGCGAAGCTGGCGGACAGCGAGGGAGGAGCGCTCTACCTGGTCGGCGGCTGCGTGCGCGACCTTCTTCTCGGCGCCGGCCACGTGGACATCGATCTCGTCTTTGAGGGCGACGCGGCGGCCTTTGCCGGCCGCTGCGCCCAGGTCTTCGGCGGGCGTTGCGTCACGCACCGGCGCTTCGGCACGGCCACGCTCGAGATGGCCGACGGTTTTAAGGTGGACATGGCCACGGCCCGGCGCGAGACCTATGAGAGGCCCGGCGCCCTGCCGCGCGTGGAGCGGGGCGCGATCCGGGACGACCTCCTGCGCCGCGACTTCACGATCAACGCCATGGCCATGGCGTTGAACAAGGCCTCCTTTGGCCGGCTCATCGATCCCTGCGGCGGGGAAGAGGACCTGCGGCGCAAGGTCGTGCGCGTCCTGCACCCGAAGAGCTTTATCGACGACCCGACGCGCATCGTGCGCGCCGTGCGTTTTGAGGAGCGACTCGGGTTCCGGTGCGAGCGCCGGACGGCGCAGAAGCTGCGGGCCGCGGTCGCCGGCAAGGCCCTTTTTACCGTCCAGAAGCACCGCTTGCGCGATGAGCTGGTGTTGTTGTTTCAGGAGCCGCGTCCCTATAATTACCTCAGGCGCCTGCACGCGCGGGCAGGGTTCGCTTATATCAGCCCACGCCTGCGGTTTCACAAGGACTGGCGCCGGCGGTTCGACAGGGCCGCCGATGCGATGCGGTGGTTCCAAGAGAATCTGCCGCACCGCCGCCGCCTCGAGGCGCACGCGGTCTTCATGAGCCTCTTTCTCTTCGATCTGCCCGTCAGGGAGCTGGAGGCGGTCTGCCGGGCCTATGCATTCCGGCGCAGCGAGACGCAGCACATCCTGATGTTGCGGCGCCATGCCCGGGGCGTGAAAAAGGCCCTCAACCGCAGAGAGGTCCGGCCCAGCATCATCTACCGGACCCTGGAGCCCTTGACGTATGAGGTGATACTGGGGGCGACCGCGCTCTTCGAGGAGGGGCCCCTGCGCCGCCATGTCGAGGATTTTTTCTTGTCTTTCAACGGCCAGCGGATCCACGTCGGCGGAGAGGACCTCAAGGCGATGGGCCTGAAGCCCGGCCCCGACTACCGGCGCATCTTGGACAAGCTCTTGCTGGCGCGGCTCGACGGCCGCGTCACGACAAAGGAAGAAGAGATCGCGGCGGCGCGCCGGATCATGGAGGCCCCATGATCATCGGCGTGGCGCGCATGAGGCTCTACCTGCCCGGCTGCCATTCTCTCAAGGAGAAACGGCGCCATCTGAACACGATCAAGGCGAGGCTGTCCTCGGCCTTCAACGTCTCGGTGGCAGAGATCGATGACCAGGACAAGTGGCAGGGGGCGGTCCTCGCCGTGGCGCACGTGGGACTCTCGCGGCCGGTGGTGGACAGCCTGCTGGCGCGGGCGGTGGACAAGGTGGAGGCGTATCACGATGCCCAGTTGCTCGATTATGAAACGGAGTTGATCACATGAGTCGTTCGGATAAGGTGGCCCAGGAGATCAAGAAGGTCGTCAGCGCCGTCATCCAGAAGGAGATCCGCGATCCGCGCATGGGCTTCACGACGATCACGCGGGTGGATATCACGGACGACCTGCGTTTTTCGCACATCTATTACAGCGTCCTCGGCGACGAGCAACAGTGGACGAACACCGGCGAGGCGCTCGGGCACGCTGCGGTCTTCATCCGCCGCAGGCTGGGAGACGAGCTGGGCCTGCGTTACGTCCCGGAGATCGTCTTCAAGCCCGACCATTCGGCGGAGTACAGCATCCGCATCGAGGAGGAGCTCGAGCGCATCCGGCAGGAGCGGGAGGGGCGGGCGGCGGAGAGGCCGAAGAGACAGAAGGGACAGAAAGGAACAAAGAGACATGGTGCCGAAAAGACTGCGCGACGCGTTAAGAGATAAGAGGCACAAGGTCTTCGTCGTGACGACCCACGTGAACCCGGAGGGCGATGCCGTCGGCGCCGCGCTGGCGCTGGCCTCGCTCCTGCGGCGGCTGGGCAAGAAGGTGCACGCCGTTACCGACGACAGGATACCGGCCGAGTACGCCTTCCTCCCGGGGTTCAAGGGGCTGCGCACCCGCGCCTGGCCCAAGGAGTACGACGCGTGCGTGCTGGTCGATTGTTCCGACACGACGCGCATCGGAGGCCTGAGACGCAAGCTGCGCCGGGACCGGCTCCTCGTGAACATCGATCATCACGTCAGCAACACGCGCTTCGCCCGCGTCAACTGGGTGGACCCATCGGCCTCCTCCGCGTCCGAGATGGTCTACGAGCTCTTCAAGGTCCTGCGCGTGCCCATCCGGCGCCGCGAGGCGGTGGCGCTCTATACGGGCCTCATGACGGACACGGGCTCCTTCCGTTTCGCCTCCACCACGTCCCGGACGCACGCGGCCGCCGCCGACCTCCTGACCCGTGGCGTGGACGTCAATGCCGTTTACAGGAAGCTTTATGAAGACTGGCCGTTTGAAGCGGTCGCAGCGCTGGGTGCGATCCTGCGCACGCTCCGGCGCGACAAGAGCGGTACCGTCGCGTGGCTGACGCTCACGGCCTCGATGTTACGGCGTTACCCCATGTTCCTTTCGCGCACGGACGACATCATCCGTTTTGCCCGCAGCGTCGCCGGCGCCGAGGTGGCGGTCCTTTTCAAAGAGGTGCGCCGCGGCGAAGTCCGCGTCAACCTGCGTTCCTGCCGCGGCCGCGATGTCAACAGGCTGGCCCGGCGCTTCGGCGGGGGAGGCCACCCCAGGGCGAGCGGCTGCACGCTGCGCGGCCCTCTTAAGGACGTGGTGCGGCGCCTCGTGGCCGCGGCCGCGCACAGGAAAAGATGAGAGAAGGATTGTTGGTCATCGATAAGCCTGCCGGGATGACGTCGCATGACGTCGTGGACGTCGTGCGCCGGCGTTTCAAGATGAAGCGCGTCGGGCACAGCGGGACGCTGGACCCCGTGGCCACGGGCGTCCTCGTCGTCCTGCTGGGCAAGGCGACAAAGCTTTTTGGCCAGTTCGTCCATTTTGACAAGACCTACGAGGCGACGCTGCGATTGGGTGTCGTGACGGACACCGGTGATGCCGAGGGCGTGGTGGTGAAAGAGCGCGACCCCCGCGCCGTGGCGGCCGATGAGGTCCGTCGCGTCTTCGCCGCCTTTATCGGGCAGCGCCAGCAGGTGCCGCCCATGGTCTCGGCCATCAAGCATAAGGGGCAGCGGTTGTATGAGCTGGCGCGACGCGGCATCCAGGTCGAGCGGGCCCCGCGGCCGATAAAGATCTACGAGCTTTTCATCACGCGGCTGGACCTGCCGGACGTGGATTTCACCGTGCGCTGTTCCAAGGGCACGTACGTGCGCCGGCTGGGCGAAGAGATCGGCGAGGCCTTGGGCGTCGGCGGGTTCATCTCGCGTATCCGGCGTACGGCCCTGGGCCCCTTTTGTATCGCGGACGCGGTCTCCCTGGACGACATCGATGAGAGTCATATACGGCATTGGTCCTCTTGAGCGCGGGCCCCGGCGTCCCCGGGTCGTGACCGTTGGTGTCTTTGACGGCGTGCACCGCGGGCATCGCGCCGTCCTCGAGCGCGTGCGCCGCGCCGCCCGCAGGAGCCGGCAGGTATCCGCGGTCGTGACCTTTGCGGCCCATCCCAGCCGCACACTCTCTCCGGGGCCCGGCGTCCGGCACCTGACCTCCTTGGCGCATAAGCTCCTGTTGCTGGAGCGCGCGGGCATCGACCGTTGTCACGTCCTGGCGTTCGACCGCCGCATCGCGCACCTCTCTGCCGGGGCCTTCATCCGCGACATCCTCGTAAAAAGACTCAGGACCGCCGCGCTCTATGTCGGTGCGGACTTTGTCTACGGCCGGGGGGCGCAGGGGAATGTCGCGAGCCTGCGCGCGGCGGCGCGGCGTCACGGCTTTCGTTTCGTCGCGCTGCGTCCTCGCGTGGCCGGCGGCCGCGTCATCAGCAGCACGCGCATCCGCGCTCTCGTCGAGAAAGGCGATCTTGCCGCGGCGCGGCGCCTCCTGGGCCGGCGCGTCTCCTTGTTGGGCTGCGTGGTGCGCGGCGAGGGCCGCGGCCGGAGTCTGGGCTTTCCGACGGCCAACCTCTGCGTTGAACACGAGGCGCTCGTGCCTGACGGGGTGTACGCAGGCCGCGGCCGCGTGGTCCTGCGCGGTCAAAGAGACGGGCGCGCGGGATACGCAACGCGCTGCGCTCCTTGGATGCCGTGCGCGGTCTACGTCGGCCGCAAGCCGACCTTCCACCGCCGCGCCGGCCGCGTCGTCGAAGCCTACTTCTGGCAAAAGGGCGCTTGCCGCCTGCGCGGCCGCCTCCTCGAGGTCGAGTTCGTCCGGCGCCTGCGGCCGGAAAGGCGCTTTGCCGCGTCCGAGGACCTCGTTCGCCAGATGCGTCGCGATGTCGACCTTGCCAAAAGGTTTTTAAAAAGATTTTCTTAACCCCGCCCGCTTTACCTATCAATTTTTAGATCAACGAGTTAGAGTACGCCCGCATCCCGTCGAAGGACGGGTTTTTTTATTTTTTCGGGTGGAAACTTTTACTTGACAAAGAGGTGGATACTTCCTATACTGGGGCTATTAGTGGAGCAAAGTGGAGGAAAGTGGTAAATGTTTTACGGGGAATACATTCACAGCATCGACAACAAGGGACGCCTGATCCTGCCTTCGCGCATCCGCGAGGTCGCCCAGGCGCACTATGTCGAGAAGTTCTTCGTCACGCGGGGCCTGGACACGTGCCTCTTCATGTTCGCGGAAGAGGAGTGGCGCAACGTCGAACAGAAGTTCAAGACGATGTCGTTCACGCGCACGGATGCGCGGCGCTTCAACCGTTTTTATTTCTCCGGAGCCGTCGAGGCCGCGCCCGACAAGCAGGGGCGCATCCTCATCCCGGCGTACCTCAAAGAGTTCGCGGGCATCAAGCGCGACGTCGTGATCCTGGGCATCTCCAACCGGATCGAGATCTGGGACAAGACCCGCTGGCAGGAGTTTTATCAGGCCAACGTCGGACAGTTTGAAGCGACCGCCGAGAAGCTGATCGATAATTTCTCATAACACCCGGCACAAGGAGGCATGTTATGATCCGAACATCAGGCGCGACCGTCACGGCCCGGCCCGTCGTCAAGACCGATAACCGCATCTTTTTCCGTAATCCGCTTTACGACGTGCGGGCGTCGGTGAAGAACGTGACGACGGGGGAACGCTTCGAGGCCCTCATCAAGGATCTCAGCGGTTCGGGCATGGGCCTCTCGACGCCGACCACGATCACGCCGGGGACGGTGATGGAGATAGCCCTCGAGATCCCCGACGGGTTCGGCCCGCTGAAACTCCTGGGCCGCGCGGTGTGGTCCCGGTCCGTCGATTTCTTCGGCGTGCGCACGGGCGTCACGATCCTGAACCCGCGCTTCATGTCCGTGGCGCGCATCCTGAAGCTGTTCTTCTAAGGAGTTTCATGTCTTCTATCTGGGCCAGCTCGGCGTCATGGACCGATGACCGCACGCATGGGGAGGAGGAGGCGGTGTCCGAAACGATCCGGCATCAACCCGTCATGCGCGAAGAGGCGCTCGCGGCTTTGGCCCTCAAGCCGGGAGACGTCGTCGTGGACGCGACGCTGGGTCTGGCCGGCCACGCCGCGGCACTCCTTCCCAGGATCGTCCCCGGCGGCCGCCTCATCGGCATCGACAAGGATGAAGAGGCGCTCGCGCTGGCCCGCGGCCGCCTCACCGATTGGTCCTCTTCCTGCGATCTCGTGCACGACGACTTCCGCAATCTGGAAAGGATCCTGGACCGCTGCCGCGTGGACGGCATCGATGCGGCGTTCTTCGATCTGGGCGTTTCGTCCTTCCAGCTTGAGACACCGGAGCGCGGCTTCAGCTTTCAGGCCGAGGGGCCGCTCGACATGCGCATGGACCGACACGGTTTCATCAGCGCGTATGACCTCGTCAATACCTTGACGGAAGGAGAGCTGGCCTCGATCCTTTACAAGTTCGGAGAGGAGCGGTTTTCGCGGCGCATCGCGCATGCCCTGGTGGCGGCGCGCGTGCGCGCGCCTATCGCCTCGACCCGCCAGCTTGCCGATATCGTTTGGAAGGCGACACCGTTCAAGGCACGGCGCCGGCGCCTGCACCCCGCCACGCGGACCTTTCAGGCCCTGCGCATCGCCGTGAACCGCGAGCTCGAGGGGCTCGACGAGGCGCTCAAGAAAATGGCCGTCTACCTGAACAAGAAGGGGCGCTGCGTCGTGATCGCCTTCCACTCCTTAGAAGACCGCATCGTCAAGGAGGACTTCAAGGCCCTGGAGAAGACAGGGCGTTTCCGGCGCGTCGTCAAGAAGGTGGGGCGGCCGTCCCTGCAAGAAATACGTGTCAATCCGCGCAGCCGCAGCGCGCGGCTGCGGGTGATTGAGAGGACCTCATGAAGACGACACGGTGCCTGCTCGTGACGGGATTGGTGACGGTCTTGAGCCTGCTGTACGTCTTTCAGCAGACGGAGGCGGTCAAGCTGGCGTACCGGATCACCGCCGAAGAAAAGAAGCTGGAGACCGCGCAGGACCGCCGGACCGCCCTGGAGTTCCTCCTTTCGACGTTGGAGTCACCGCTCAGTATCGAACAGAACTTCATGCTCCCCAACGGCAGCTTTGAGATGCCCCGCGCCTTTCGGTTGGTGAAGGTGGAGCCGCCTGCCGCCCCGTCGGCCGCTGCGTTGAGCGTCGCGACGTCCTCAACGTCTTCGGGCTGGCGCCGTTTTGCGTTTCGTTCACTGTTTTCAGCCAGGCAGGCAGAAGCCCGGACCGTCAAGTAGCGCGCGGGGCGTCCATGACCGCCTCCCCAAGTCTGCGTGTGCCCGCACATAAGGCCCTTCAGGTTCGGAATCGTCGTCGTCCTCTTCTTGGGGCTCTTCGCCCTCTTTTTTCTCAGGCTCGTCGCCATCCAGCTCCTGCGCGCGTCGTTCCTCTCGCGCCTTGCCGCCAAACAGCATACCTATTATATGGAGTTGGAGCCCAAGCGCGGCACGATCTATGACCGCAACATGAGACCCCTCGCGGTCAACGTCGCCACCTACTCCCTTTACGCCGTGCCGCCCGACATCAAGGACCCCGAGGCGGTGGCCGGCCGCCTCCCGGAACTTCTGGATCTTTCGGCCGATTTCATCCGCGGGCGGCTCGCGCGGCCCAAGCAGTTCGTGTGGTTGGCGCGCAAGCTCGACTGGGAGACGATGAAAAAGGTCGAGGCGCTCAAGCTCGACGGACTCTATTTCATCAAAGAGAGCAAGCGGTCCTATCCGAATGCCGTCCTGGCGAGCCACCTGTTGGGTTTTGCGGGGCTTGACAACGTGGGCCTGGAAGGGCTGGAGCTGGCCTATGATACCTATCTGCGCGGCACGCCCGGCTGGACCTATGTCGTGCGCGACGCCCGCCAGCGCCACCTGACGGTGGCGGATGTGCTGCAACCCGCCCTGGACGGATATTCTCTGGTCCTGACCATCGATGAGGTGATACAATTTATTGCAGAGCGCGAGCTGGACAAGGCGTACACGAAGTACAAGGCCCAGGGCGCCATGATCGTGGTGATGGACGTCGCGACCGGCGCCCTCCTCGCCATCGCGAGCCGGCCCGCCTATGACCTGAACGCGCCCGCCGCCTCCCCCATGGAGGCGCGGCGCCACCGCGTCGTCACCGACTTCTTCGAGCCCGGATCGGTCTTCAAGATCGTCACGGCCTCGGCGGCGCTCAACGAGAAGGCCTTTTCGCTCGAAGATAAGGTCTTCTGCGAGAACGGCTCGTACCGCGTGGCGAACCACACGCTGCACGACGTCCATGAGTACGGCTGGCTGCCGTTCCTGCAGGTGATCGGCCACTCCAGCAATATCGGCACGACCAAGGTCGCGCAGAAGATAGGGGGCGTTCAGGTCCATGATTATGCCGCGGCGTTCGGTTTCGGCGCCGTCACGGATTCCGGGATCCACGGCGAGGTCGCCGGGGTCTTGAAGCCGGTCTCCCGCTGGTCCAAGACGTCGATAGGCGCCGTTCCCATCGGTCAGGAGGTCTGCGTCACGGCCCTGCAGCTGGTCCGCGCCATCGCCGCCATCGCCAACGGCGGCGTCCTGATGCGGCCGTATGTCGTCAAGGCGGTCATCGACAGGCAGGGCGAGGTCATCCGGTCCTTTGGGCCCAAAACCGTGCGCCGCGTCATGGCCGAGGAGACGGCCGCCACCATGCGCACGGTCCTCGCGTGGGCGGTCGAGAACGGGACGGGCCGCTTGGCAAGATCGAAGATCTTTCCCCTTGCCGGCAAGACCGGCACGGCCCAAAAGATCGACCCCCAGGGCGGGTACTCGCATTCGAAGTTCATGGCTTCTTTTATCGGGTATGCGCCGGCGGATGAACCACAGATCGCCATCGCGGTGATCGTCGATGAGCCCCGGCCTTATTATTACGGCGGCGTCGTCTCGGCCCCGGTCTTCAAGGCGGTCGCCGAAGACGTGTTGAAGTATCTGGAGCACATGAACATTTTTTCTGTCGAGGTCGCCTCATGAGACCCAAGCCCCTGCAGGAGCTTCTCGCCGGCTTGTCCGTCAAAGAGATCAGCGCGAGCCCGTCCGGGGTCTTTGTCAACGCCGTTACCGATGATTCGCGTCAGGTGGAGCCCGGCAGCCTCTTCGTGGCGGTCCGGGGGACCCGGCAGGACGGTCACCGGTTCTGCGCGGACGCGGTGCGCCGGGGCGCGGCCGTCCTCGTCGTGGAAAAAGATGTCATGCCCCGGCCGGGCCGCGGGACTCTCACCGTGCGCGTCGCGGATGCGCGTCGTGCGCTGGAGCATCTGGTCGGGGTCTGTTACGACGCGCCGCACCGCAAGATGGCCTGCATCGGCGTGACCGGGACGAATGGCAAGACGACGACGACCTATTTCCTGCAGAGCGTGCTGCGGGCCTGGGGCAGGCGCTGCGGCCTCCTGGGCACGATCGGTTATGATGCCGGCGCCGGGTGCGTGCGCATGAACAACACGACGCCGGGCCTCGCCGAGCTCACGGCCCTCCTGCACCGCATGGTCCAGGCGCGGTGCACCCACGTGGTCATGGAGGTCTCCTCCCACGCGCTCGACCAGGAGCGTGTCCAGGGGTTGGTCTTCAAGCATGCCGTCTTTACCAATCTGACGCGGGACCACCTGGATTACCACGGGACGATGGCGCGTTACTTTGCGGCAAAGAGAAAGCTCTTTCAGAGGTACGTGAATGATTCCTCGACGCGTATCGTCAACGTGGACGACGCCTATGGCGCGCGCCTGAAGACGACCGGCCCCGGCCGGTTGCTGACGTATGGTCTGTCGGCCGCCGCGGATATCCGGGGCATGATCGGGACAGAGGGATGGCAGGGCAGCCGTCTGCGCGTCGTCACGCCGCGGGGCCGCATGGACCTTACGACCTCTCTGCCGGGCCGGCACAACGTGTACAACGTCCTGGCGGCGGTGGCGGCGGCCGTGGCCGAAGGGGTTCCGGAGGCCGCCATCCGGCGCGGGATAAAGGCCTGCGGCGCGGTCCCGGGCCGCCTGGAGCGGGTCCGGAACAAGAAGGGTATCCATGTCTTCGTTGACTACGCCCACACGGACGACGCGCTTAAAAATGTGCTTGAATCTTTGCGCCGTATTCCTCATAATGGCAACATCATAACGGTCTTCGGCTGCGGCGGCGACAGGGACCGCGGCAAGAGGCCCAGGATGGGGCGCGTGGCGAGCCGCCTCTCGGACTACACGGTCGTGACCTCCGATAATCCCCGCACGGAAGACCCGGGTGCCATTATCCGGGAGGTCGTGAAGGGGATGGGGGGCGGACGTTGGGAGGTCGTTCCTGACCGGCGCCAGGCTATCGGACAGGCCTTGTCAAGGGCGCGGCGCGGGGACATCGTCCTTATCGCCGGCAAGGGGCATGAGGCGTGTCAGATCGCCGCGGGCAGCGTTATCCCCTTTGACGACCGGGCCGTTGCCGCCGCGTTTCTGGCACCTTAAGATATGTTCAACATCAAGGATGTCGTGGCTGGGACGTCCGGGGTCCTGTGTCCCGGCGTGGTCGCCAAAAAGTTTTCCGGGGTCTCCATCGATTCGCGCACGACCGGGCAAGGGGAGATCTTCCTGGCGCTCAAGGGGCCCCGTTTTGACGGCCACGATTATATCGACCGGGCCCTCGCCGCGGGCGGCCGCGCTGTCGTCTATAGCGACGAGAGAAAAGTAAAGACGCGGCACAAAGGCGTGGCGTACGTGCGCGTGGCGGATACCCTGACGGCGCTGGGCGGGCTCGCGCACTTCCACCGCCGCCGCATGGGCATACCGGTCATCGCCGTGACCGGCTCCAACGGTAAGACCACGACAAAGGAGATGATCGCCGAGGTCCTCTCGGCCAGGTACCACGTCCTCAAGAACACGGGGACGCAGAATAACCTGGTCGGCGTGCCGTTGACGCTCCTCAGGATCCACTCGAAGCACGACCTGTGCGTCGTGGAGATGGGGACGAACAAGGTCGGCGAGATCGGGCGTCTTGCCGAGATCGCCGCGCCCAACGTCGGCGTCATCACGAACATCGGGCCGGCGCACCTGGAGTTCTTCGGCAGCCTCCAGGGGGTGTATCGCGAAAAGATAGAATTGATCCGCCGGCTCGTCTCGCCGGGCATCGCGCTTTTGAACCGTTGCGATATGGTCCTCGGAAAGCTGTCCCGCATCCGGGCGAAGCCGGTCTTCTTCTTCGGTGTCAACCGGGAGGCGGAGTTCGTGGCCCGCGAGGTCACCTACCACCCGCAGCGCATCACGTTCTTGTATAACAAGAGACACCTTCTTGAGGTGCGGCACGGCGCGCTGCACAATGTCAGCAACGCCCTGGCCGCCGTCGGCTGCGGCGTCCTCTTCAGCATCGCCATCGAGACGGTCCGCGAGCGCCTGGCCGCCTTCGACATGCCGGAGATGCGCCTCAAGGAGATCCATCTCAAGAAGTGGACGGTCCTGGACGATTCGTATAACTCCAACCCGGCGTCGCTCAAGCAGGCCATCGACGTCCTGTGCCGGCAGGAGGCGCCGGGCCGGCGCATCCTCGTCATGGGCGACATGCTGGAGCTGGGCCGTCAGTCCGGCGATTTTCACGCGTACTTCGGCCGCTACGTGGCCCGCAAGCCCATCGACATCTTGGTGACGATGGGCGACCATGCCCGGCACACGGCCGAGGCCGCGCGGCTCAACGGGATGAGCCGCGAGGCCGTGTATCCCTTTCCGGGATGCGCCGAGGTCTTGGATTTCTTGGGCAAGACGCTGCGGCCGGGGGACGTCCTCCTCATCAAGGGGTCGCGCTCGATGCGCATGGAACAGATCGTCGATCATCTGAAAAGCGCAGGATAACGATGTTCTATCACTTCCTCGTCCCGCTTCGCGACCTCTTCGCGGGGTTCAACGTCTTCCGGTATATCACCTTCCGCTCGGCGATGGCGGCGATCACGACCTTCTTCTTTTGCGTCTTCTTCGGCGATAGGCTCATCCGGCGGCTGGCCGCGCTCAAGGTCTGCGAGACGGTACGGCCCAAGGAAGAGGTGCGCGGCCTGTATGACCTGCACCATCACAAAACAGGGACGCCCACCATGGGCGGGGTGATCATCGTCGGCGCGGTCTGCGCGGCGATGGTCCTGTGGGGGGACCTGACGAACCGGTACGTGCTCTTGACGCTCCTGGCGATGCTCTGGCTGGGGGTCGTGGGTTTTATCGACGATTACATCAAACTGCGTTTCCAGCGGCGGGGGCTCAGCGTCAAGGCCAAGTTCCTGGGACAGGTGCTCCTGGGCCTGACGCTGGGTGTCTTCGTGTACCTGGACCCTAACGTCTCCACCGACCTCGATATCCCCTTCCTGAAGGCGGCGGCCGTTCCCCTGGGTGTCTTTTATATTTTTTTCGTGATGCTCGTCGTCGTGGGGGCCTCGAACGCCGTGAACCTCACCGACGGCCTGGACGGCCTGGCCACGGGATGTATCCTGATGGTGGCCTTTTCGTACGGCATCATGAGCTATCTTTCCGGCCACGCAGGCTTCAGCCGGTACCTTTTGATCCCCTACATCGAGGGCGTGGGCGAGCTTACCGTCTTCTGCGCGGCGGTGGTAGGCGCCTGCCTTGGGTTCTTGTGGTTTAACTGTTATCCCGCTGCGGTCTTCATGGGCGACGTGGGCGCGCTCGCCCTGGGCGGCGCGATCGGCGTGGTGGCGGTCTTGATCAAAAAAGAGCTTCTGCTCGTGATCGTCGGCGGCGTCTTCGTCGCCGAGGTCGTCTCGGTGATCCTGCAGGTGGCGTCCTTTAAGCTGCGCAAGAAGCGCATCCTGCGCATGGCGCCGTTGCACCACCACTTTCAAATGCTGGGCTGGGCGGAACCGAAGGTGATCGTGCGCTTTTGGATCATCGCGGTGATCCTCGCGTTCTTCACCCTGGCCACCCTGAAACTCCGATGATGTCCTATCGAGGAAAACGCGTGACGGTGATCGGCTGCGCCCGCAGCGGGGTGGCCGCGGCGCGGCTGCTCGACCGTTTGGGCGCGCACGTCTTCGTCACGGAGGCGGCGCAGTCGCCGGCGATCGACGAACATTTTAAGGCCCTGGCTGTCTTTGGCATCAAGGGTGAGAAGGGCGGTCACACGGAGCGCGCCCTGGAGAAGGCGGACCTCGCGGTCTTGAGCCCGGGCGTCCCGCTGGACGCCGTGCCGGTCCGCTGGGCCCGCAGCCGCGGCATCGACGTCATCAGCGAGATAGAGCTGGCGGCCTCGGTCTGTCCGGCGCCGATCATCGCCGTGACCGGGACCAACGGTAAGACGACGACCACGACCCTGGTCGGCCTCGCGGTGCGCGCCTGGGGCCGACAGGCGCACATCCTGGGCAATATCGGTTCGCCTTTTTCTCTCTGTGCCGACAAGATCCCGCCCGACGACTTCGTCTGTCTTGAGGTGAGCTCTTTTCAGCTCGAGACGATCCGCCGTTTCAGGCCCCGCGTGGCCGTCATCCTGAACCTTACGCCGGACCATCTGGACCGCTATCCTGATATGGAAGCGTATTTTCTTGCGAAGAAGCGGATCACCATGAATCAGGGGCCGGAGGATTGGCTCGTCCTGAACCACGCCGATCCCCGATTGCGTTCGCTGGCCGGCGCCACGCGGGCGCCCGTCATTTTTTTCAATGAGGACCCGCCGGAGGCACGCGGCAACGAGAACCAGCTGGCGGTGTTGGCCGCCGCGCGCTGCCTGGGCATCCCGCCGCAGACATGCGAGGAGGTCTTTGCGGCCTTCAAGGGCGTCGAGCACCGCATGGAGATCGTGCGCACGCTCAACGGCATCGATTTCATCAACGACTCCAAGGCGACCAACATCGAGGCGGTGGTCTGGGCGCTCCGGAACGTCACCAAGCCCGCCGTCCTCATCGTCGGCGGCCGCGACAAGGGCAGCGACTTTGGCCGCATCCTGGGCCTCGTGCGTGAAAAGGCGAAGGCCGCGGTCGTCGTCGGCGAGGCCGCGGCACGCATCGCCGCGGCATGGCAGGGCGTCGTGCCCCTCCAGCGCGCCGCCTCTTTTGAGGAGGCGGTCCGCGCGGCCTTTCTCCAGGCCCGGGACGGAGACTGCGTCCTGTTGTCTCCCATGTGCAAGAGCTTTGACATGTTCACGGACTACGAGCACCGCGGCCGCGTCTTCAAGGACCTCGTCGCGCAGCTTGCGTAGTGCCATCACGACCGGCTGTTTCCCTTGGGGCGCCCTGTCCAGGCCTGCTCCGCTCATGGCGGTGCTCGGGGCTTGAATCCGCTCCCCATGGGCTG
>CAZDLS010000001.1:46873-54939 GCA_964506425.1 uncultured Planctomycetia bacterium
GTTCACGGACTACGAGCACCGCGGCCGCGTCTTCAAGGACCTCGTGGCCCAGCTGACGTAGCCACTCTATAGCCGGCCGACCATCCCCTTTCTCGGGTATGCTCGTCTCAGGCCCTAAGCGAGGCCGGACTTCGCTCAGTGTTCGCTCGCCTCCGCTCTCGCGGGATAGTCAGTGGCAGCGAACCATGCCCGCTCCGGCGGCGAACATGCCCCTCGAAAAGGGATGGTCGGCCGGCAGCGTGTTGCGGGGTTGACTATGCGACGATTGCGCATCGGTATTTTCGTCATGACGTTCATCCTGATCTGCATCGGGGTCGTGATGATCTACAGCGCGAGCTCGGTGATGGCGTGGCAGCAGACGGGCGCCAGCACGCAGCTGCTGCGCAAGCAGGCGCTCTTCGTCGTGTTCGGTTTTATGGCGATGTTCGGCGTGATGGCCGTGGACTACCGTCGGATCAAGCAGGCGGCCAAGCCGCTTTTTTTGGTTTCGCTGTTGCCCCTGATGATCGTTCTCTTGCCGGGAGTCGCGCACGAGGCGGGCGGGGCCAAGCGGTGGCTTCAGCTGGGCGGTTTCAACTTTCAGCCCTCGGAGCTTATCAAGCTTTCGCTCGTCATCTATCTGGCGGACTTTATCACGCGCCGGGCGGCGTACCTGAAGGATTTCTGGAGGGGTTTTGTCCCGCCGGTGGCGGCCCTGGGCGCCGCGGTCCTGCTGATCCTGCTTCAGCCCGATCTGGGGACCGCCGTCTCGCTCGTGGTCCTGACCTTCGTGATGCTCTTTGTCGCGGGTTGCCGGATGCGTCACATCGCATACAGCGTCTTGGCCGCGCTGCCCTTTTTGTACTTTTTGGTCTTCAGCGTCCCGTACCGCCGGACGCGCATCATGATGTTTTTGAACCCCTGGCTGGACCCCAAGGGCAGCGGGTTCCAGATCATCCAGTCGCAGATCGCCCTGGGGGCAGGGGGGTGGTGGGGCGTGGGCCTCGGGGCAGGCAGGCAGAAGCTCTTTTACTTGCCGGCGGCGCACACGGATTTCATCTTTTCGATCATCGGCGAGGAGATGGGGCTCCTGGGCACGGCGTGCGTGATCATCCTTTTCGCCTATCTGATCATCAGCATGGCCCGCGTCGCGTGGCGGGTCCGGGACCCCTTCGGTAAGATGATCTGTGTCGGCGTCCTGACGCTCATCGCTTTTTCGGCGGTTGTCAACATCGGGGTCTCGATGGGCGCGTTGCCCACAAAGGGACTGCCGTTGCCTTTTATCAGTTACGGCGGATCGTCGCTGATCCTTCACATGGTCGCCGTGGGGTTGTTGTTGAACGTCTCGCGGACGGAGGAGACGGTCTTGTGATGACGACGGGGTCCAGGTCCATCGTGGTCGTGGCCGGCGGCAGCGGCGGCCACCTCTTTGCGGCTGTCGGCTTCTGCCAGGAGGCGGACCGGCGCTGGGGCGGCGCCGTAAAGATAACCCTTGTGGCGCAGAAGGACCGGCAGGCGTTGACCGACCCTTTGCCGCTCTCGTGTGCCGTCACGCTCGTCGAGGTCAACAGGAGCCTGGCCGGCGCTGCGCAGCTCTTCAGGCAGGCCTGGCGGCTGTTGGGCCGCCTGCGGCCGGCGTGGGTCGTGGGCTTCGGCGGGTACATGAGCGTTCCCTTTGCCGCGGCGGCCAAGATGCGCGGCTGCCGGGTGCTGATCCACGAACAGAACGTCGTCCCGGGCCGGGCCAACCGGCTCTTGGCGTTTGTCGCGGATGCGGTGGCCGTGACCTTTGAGGCGACACGGCGGCAGGCCGGTCCGGTCCTGCGCCGGAAGGCCGTGCTGACAAGGTTTCCCTTGAGGCAGAGCCTCGTGCCGCTCGGCGCACAGGCCGCTCGCCGGTCGTTAGGCCTTGATGAGACGCGTCCGACGCTCCTGGTATTGGGGGGCAGCCAGGGCGCCCAAAGGCTTAATGATTCCGTGCCAGAGGCCCTGGCGAAGAGCGGGATCGCGGACCGCGTCCAGGTCATCCACCTGTGCGGCCGCGGGGACCCTAAAGGGCTTGAGGAACGTTACAGGGGTCTGTGCATTCACAGCCGCGTGATCCCGTTTTTAAGCGAGATGGAGCGCGCGTACAGCGCCGCAGACCTTGCGGTGAGCCGGGCGGGCAGCGGCGTCCTCCACGAGCTGCTTCACTTCGGCGTGCCCAGCATCCTGATCCCGTATCCGTACGCGGCCGGCCATCAGGTCGCCAATGCCCGGGCGCTGGCCGAGCAGGGGGCTGCCTTGATGCTGGAGGAGAGCCGCCTGGAGGCAGGGACGCTGGGACTGCTGTTGAGGATCCTTTTCTCGGACGCGATGCGGCGTCAGACCATGGCGGCGGTGGCGCGCCGCCTGCGCGCCGAAGGGGCGCCGGCGAACCTGGTGGATCTGTTATGATGAAAAAAGGGCTTAGCTTTTTTATGCTCTTATGTCTGGGCGCTGCGCCCGCATGGGCCCAGGCGCAGTTCCAGAAGTCATCGAGCCGTCACTTCGAGATCTACTACGAGGAGTCCGTGGAGGAGAGCTTCGTCAAGGAGGCCCTCGACTTTGCCGAGAAGTACTACGATGAGCTGACCGAGAAGCTCGGTTTTGTCCGCTACGACTACTGGACCTGGGATGACCGGGCCAAGATCTATATCTACGCGGACGCGGAGTCATATCTGGCGGATACCGGCCAGCCCGCATGGTCCGGCGGCCTGGCATCGTACAAGGAAAAGACCATCCGGACCTTTCCGCGCAGCGTCGGGTTCTTTGATTCGCTCCTGCCGCATGAGATCGGCCACATCATCTTTCGCGATGTCATCGGCAGCCATGCTGTCCCGCTCTGGCTCGAGGAGGGGGTGGCCTGCTACCTGGAACCGGCGCGTCGCTTCGGTTCCAGCAAGATGGTGAAAGACGCGGTCAAGGACGGGACTTTTATCCCGCTCGAGGAACTCAACACGATGGACCCCCGCGCGACGTCCGACGCCGAACGGGTCGAGCTTTTTTATGCCGAGTCCGTGAGCCTGCTTACTTTTCTTATCGAAGAGTTCGGTGTCGACCGTTTCAACAGGATCTGTGACAGGGTCCGGGACGGCAAGCCGTTCGAGCGGGCCCTGCAACTGACCCTCTTCGGCGTGCAGGACTTAGGGGGTCTCTCGCGGATGTGGGAGGATTCATTGAGGACGGACAAGAAGGGCGGCTCCCGGCGCAGGACCATGCTATGACACCCATCCCTTTGCGTCACATCCACTTCATCGGCATCGGCGGTATCGGTGTCAGCGGTTGCGCCTGGCTGGCGATGAAGGCCGGGGTGCAGGTCTCGGGTTCTGACGTGAAGGAGTCGGCCGTGACGCGCCGCCTGCGCCGCGCAGGGGCACAGGTCGTCATCGGCCACGACGAGGCGAACATCGGGGGCGCGGGCCTCGTCGTCTACTCTTCCGCCATCAAGACGGACAACCCCGAGCTGGTCGCCGCGCGCATGCGGCGCCTCCCGGTCAAGAAGCGGGCCGAGTTCCTTTCTGATCTCATGGCCGACAAGGCGGTGGTGTCGGTCGCCGGCGCCCACGGCAAGACGACGACGTCGTCTCTGGCGGCGACGCTCCTTGCCGCGGCGGGCCTGTGCCCGACGGTCGCGGTCGGCGGCATCCTGCGCGAGGACGGGGACAATGCGCGCTGCGGCGAGAGCCGGTTCTTCGTGGCCGAGGCGGACGAGAGTGACGGCACGTTCCTGTGTTACACGCCGATGTACTCGCTCGTGACGAACATCGACCACGAGCACCTGGATTATTATAAGACGTATGACAACCTCCTGCACGCCTTTGCGGCCTTCATGAAGCAGACGGCTCCGGGAGGGTGCGTCATCGCCTGCCGCGACGACGCAACGCTTTATGGACTGGCACGGGATAATGCGCCCCGGCTCATAACGTATGGATTTTCAGAGGAGGCGGATCTGCGTATCACGCGTTACGCCGCGGACGGCCGCTCGATCCGTTTTACCGCTGCATGGCGCGGCAGGCCGCTGGGCACGTTTTCCGTGTCCCTGTGCGGCCGTCACAACGCCTCGAACGCGGCGGCGGTGGCCGCGTTGGGCCTGGAGCTGGAGATCGAGCCTGAGATGATCCGCAAGGCCCTGGCATCTTTCCAGGGCGTCGAGCGCCGCTTCCAGGTCTGCCACGAGGACAAGGACCTCATGATCGTGGACGACTACGGGCATCATCCCACGGAGATCGTCGCCACCCTCGAGGGCGCCCGGGCGTGCGCGCGCCGGCGCCTCGTCGTCGTCTTCCAGCCGCATCGCTACACGCGCACGCAGGCCTTGATGGACCGCTTCGCGCGCTCTTTCCTGCTCTGCGACCATCTCTTCGTGACGGACATCTATGCGGCGAGTGAAGACCCCATCGACGGCGTGACCGGCGAGAGCCTCGTCGAGCGCATCCGGGAACAGGCGCCGTGCCCTGTCACGTATGCGCCGCGCGCGGCCCTCGTCGAGCGGGTGCGGGCGGCGGTCCAGCCCGGGGACCTCATCTTGTTCCTGGGGGCAGGAGACATCACAAAGGCCAGCCATGAGTTCGCGCACCTCTTTCAAAAATAAGATCCGGCATAACGTGCCCCTCGCCGGCCGCAACTACTTCCGGATCGGGGGCCGGGCGCGGTGGTGGTTTGCGCCGGCACACGCCGGGGAACTGGCTGCCTTTCTGCGCCGCCGCGAAGAGGAAAGGGGCCTCTTTGTCCTGGGGGCGGGCAGCAATGTCCTGTTCGACGATGCCACGATCCGCCGTCTCTTCGTCTGCCTTGAGGCGCCTGCCTTTACAGGGATACGTGTCCGCGGCCGGCAGGTCACGGTGGGCGCGGGCGTGCGCATCGGCCGTCTGATATCGGTCCTCTCCCGGTTTGACCTGGGCGGCCATGAGTTCCTGGCGGGGATACCCGGCACGATCGGCGGCGCCCTCGCGATGAACGCCGGCGCGCGCTGCGGTCCGGACGACCCCCGGACGCACCGGGAGATGCGCGACGTCGTGGTGTCCGTCGACGCGCTCGACAGGGAGGGTCGTTCGCACACGCTGCGCCGCGGCCAGATCGATTTCGGCTACCGGCGCACGTCGCTGGCGTCCTGGATCGTCACCGGCGCGACGCTCAAGCTGAGCCCGGCCCGCCGCAGCCGCGTCACGCGCCGGATCGGCCGCATCCTGGGCTGGCGCTTCGCCCATCAGGACTGGCTGCATCCCAGCGCCGGCAGTTTCTTCAAGAATCCGCCGGGCGCGGCGGCCGGCCGCCTGATCGACCGCTGCGGCCTTAAGGGATTTTCAGTCGGCGGGGCGCAGGTGAGCCCCCGCCACGCCAATTTCATCATCAACACGGGCGGCGCGCGCTTCGCCGACGTGATAAAGCTCGTGGAAATCATCGAGAAAAAAGTGTATAATCATTTTCGTATCCGGTTGGAACCCGAGGTGATCCTTGTGCGCGCGGACTAAGAGAGTCGGGGTGGTGATGGGCGGTCTGTCGTCGGAGCGCGAGATCTCGCTCAAATCCGGCCGCGCCGTCCTAAAGGCCTTGCAAGACGCCGGATGGCAGGCGTTGGCGCTCGAGGTCCTTCAGGAGACGCAGGAGGAGGTCCAGCGTCTCGTGCGGGAGGCCTGCGTCGACGTCGTCTTTGTGGCGATGCACGGCGGATTCGGCGAGGACGGCCGGCTCCAGCTGATCCTGGAAGAGATGGGCGTGGCGTTCACCGGTCCGGCCACGCAGGCAAGCCGCCTGGCCATGGACAAGGTCGTCTCCCGCAGGGTCTTTGAGCGCGCCGGCCTGTGCGTCCCGCGGACCCGCGTCATCCGACGCGGGGAGCAGATGATGTCCTTGTTGCACGGATTGACATATCCCGTCGTCATCAAGCCCGCGGCCCAAGGGTCGAGCATCGGTGTCGCGTGTGTCACCCATTGGAAGGAGCTGTCCGCAGCCCTCCTCGCGGCGCTTCGTTATGACGACACCGTCCTCGTGGAGGAGTTCATCAAGGGGCAGGAGATCACGGTCTCCGTCCTGAACGGCACGGCCCTGCCGGTCGTGGCCATCACCCCCAAGAAGATCTTTTTTGACTTCCAGGCCAAGTACGAGAAGGGGATGACCGAGTACGTCGTGCCGGCGCCCCTCGATGCCGCGGTCACCGGGCGCGCCCAGCAGGATGCGGTCACGGCATATGAGGCCCTGGGCTGCCGGCACCTCGCCCGGGTGGACATGATCCTGGACCAAGAGGGTCGGCCCGTGATCCTCGAGGTCAATACCGTCCCCGGGCTCACCGAGACGAGCCTCCTGCCGAAGGCGGCGCTGGCCGCGGGCCTGGAGTTTACGTCGCTGTGCACCAGGATCGTCGAGATGGCCCTGAACCCGTAGGCACGAAAGAGAAGGGACGCATGGCGCGACAGAAGAAAAGGACAAAGGGCCAACCGGCCTTTTTGCTTATCGTATTGCCTTTGTTGGCCCTGGCGCTCTCGGGCCTCGCCATCTACAAGGGGATCCATTATTATCTGACCTCCTCGGATTACTTCCGCGTGCGTGAGGTCACGGCGCTGGGCGTGGAGGACTACCGTTACGTCCAGATGATCCGTGACGAGCTGACCGGCGTGAATATCTTCAAGGTGGACGTCGCCCGGCTCGCCGGCCGCATCCGCCGCAAGTTCCCGACCTTTTACGAGGTGCGCGTGCGCCGCATCCTGCCTTCGGAACTGCGCATCGTCGCCGAGGAGCGTCTCCCGGTGGCCGTGTTGGAGCAAGGGCGTTTTTATCTATTCGATGCCGACGGCGTGGCGCTGTCGGTCGTGGCCTCGGCCGAGGCCGTGCGCCTGCCCTTGGTGGAGGGCGTGGCCGGCCGCTTGCCGAAGATCAAGAGCGGTTTTCATTACGGCCGTCCCGAGCTGCGCCAGGCCCTGCGTCTCGCCGACGTGCTCGCGCGCCGCGGGGATGAATTGGCCCGACGCATGCCTTCCGGTCAACAGCGCGTGCGCAAGATCGTCGTCGGGCCCGGCGGCCAGCTCTCGTTCTTTCTGGGTGACAGCCTGGAGGTGAAGGTGCGGGACCGCGGCTTCGAGGAACAGCTGGACCTGTTGCCGGCGATCCTCAAGAACCTCGGATCGGACATCGGGCAGGCGGCGTATGTGGATCTCAGGCCTCGGGAGCCCGTCGTCGGGATGCGGTCGGGGGAGAGGAGCGGGGAATGAAGAACAGGTGGCGGCCGCGCCTCGCGGACCCCGGATATATATTCGCGCTGGACATCGGATCGAAGAAGGTCGCGCTCGCCGCAGCCAGGACGACGGCCGCCGAACCCGCCGAAGACCTCCTGATCGAGACCGCCCCTGCCAAGGGCATCTTCCAGGGGGTGGTCAATGATCTGGCCGCCCTCTCCGATGTCGTCGCTCACGTGGTGGGGCGCATGGAGGCGCGCACCGGACACAAGGTCCTCCAGGTATCTTTGGGCATCAACGGCAATTATATCTGCTCTCGCCGCAGTCGCGTCGCCATGGCCCTCTCTGAGCGCGGGACGCGTTCTATCACGCGCCGGGACCTGGCGTACCTCTCGGAGCAGGCGCGCCTGCTGGGGACCGAGCTCGACGAGTATCTGATCCATGAGATCTCTCAAGGGTATTCGATCGACCGTAACCCCATGACCGGACACCCCCTGGGCCTGCATGGCCGGCGCCTCGAGACGGAGGTGCTGGTAGTGGCGGCGCCCTATGCCCATGTCAGTAATGTCGTCAAGGCGGTGGAGCGTCTTGGCGTGGACGTGACCGATGTGCACGCGGCGAGTCTGGCGGCGGCCGAGGCTGTCCTGAACCAGGAGGAGAAGGAGCGCGGCGCCGCGCTGATAGATATCGGCGATACGCTTACGGGCGTCGTCGTCGTCAAGGAGGGGCGCACGCGTCATGTGCGCGTCTTGCCCTTCGGCGGCCGCCATCTCGTGGAGATCATCGCGAACTACTGCCACGTGACGATGGAGGTGGCGCAGGTCATTACCCGGGATTCGTTGGAGATCGACACCGAGCCCCAGGAGTCCGACGCGGTGATGATCCGCGCCGAGGGGA
>CAZDLS010000002.1:0-44774 GCA_964506425.1 uncultured Planctomycetia bacterium
TATCAACGGCACATCTTCCGTCGGCGGCGCAAAGGTCTTGATACCCCGCGGCGCGACCTTCCTGCCGCCCAACATCAACAAGGACCCCTTGGCCCGTCCGGTCCGGCCGCGATGCAGGTGTGCCGGGATCTGGTGCTTGAGCGCGCACAGGACGGCGATCAAGGAGCCCGTGCGGCAGACCGCCTTCTTCTTCGTCAGGCGGCCGTAAAAAATATGCACGTCGTTGACGAGGCCCCGCTCCATGCAGTGCGCCATCATGTTGTCGCAGATGACGACCGGCTGGACATGACGGCGCAGCAGCTCTTTGGCGACGACCCGGGTACCCTCCAGGCCCGGCCGCAACTCGGCGACAAAGGCCATGGTGGGCCTGAAATCTTTATAAAAGCTCTTCTGCGGCACCCCGTAGACAAGAGGCAGGGGTTTATGCACGTGCACGTCCGTCTCCTTCTGCGTCTTCGCAGGCCGGACCCCGCGAAGTTGGGTCGATAGCGATATGCCGTGTCACGAGCCGCGACGGCACCACGTCAAAGCCCGGGTAGTACGCCTGGAGTTTCTTGTCCCCGAGCCGGCGACCCTCAAATGTCAGGATCTCGTCGTCGCGGCGTATCTCGATCGGGATGTCCCGGCCGCTCGCGAGGCGCTGCGACGGCTGGACCAAGGCGTAGAACGGGATGTTGAAGTGCCGCGCCAAAAGCGCGATCTGGTACGTGCCCACCTTGTTGGCGAAGTCGCCGTTCTTCGCCGAGCGGTCCGACCCCACCAGAACACAGGAGACCTTCTTGTCGGCCATCACCTTGGCGACGGCGTTATCGGGGATGAGCGTCACGTCGCAGCCGGCGCGCTTGAGCTCCCACGCGGTCAGGCGCGCGCCTTGGAGATACGGCCGCGTCTCGGTGGCGAAGAACCGGACGCGCTTTTTCTGCCGGCGGCAGATCGCGCCGATCAGCGCCATCTCCCCGCTCACGTGGCAGTGGGTCAGGACGCGTTCTCCGTTCGACAGGAGCCGCGCGGCGGCCTCGGCGCGGCCGTAACGTTGGCGCCGGATGCCGTCGAGCATCCCCTCGAGCGAACGCAACAAAACGGCATGAAAGTGCGGCCCGCCGCCGATCCCCCGCGCCATGCCCAGGACCATCCCCGTCACTTCTTCGAACGGGAAGGTGGGACGGCTGCCGTTAAAGGCGTCGGCGATCTTCTCAAAGAGCAACATCAGGACCTCAGGCGAGGCCCTGCCGGCCTTGCGCGCCTCGAGGATGAACGCGTAGACGACCGTCAGGAACTGGCCGAAGGCGCGCGTCTTCATCGTCACGACCGCGTCCACGGCCTGCCGGTAATCCCGGACCTTGAGATAGACGATCTGCTCCGGGATCTTCGTCTCGTCGAGGATATAAAGTGTCTTGTCTTCCAGCCGCACGGGCCAGAAAAGAACGGATTCTTTCATGTTTTCTCGGCCGTCTCAGTCCCTCGCCGATCATCATCAGCCGGCCAGGGCCTTCGCCGCTTCCAGGCAGATGTTCACGACCTTCATCTCGGCCTCGTAGTAATCCGGGTTCATGAAACCCAGCTCGCCCGTGATCAGGTTATCGCTGACCGCCGAGATGGAGGCGGCCTTTACCTTATGAAGCTGCGCGATCGTCAACAGGGCGCTGGAGACCATGTCGACCGCGACCGCGCCTTTTTGACGGGCGGCCTCGACCGCCTCGCGGGTCTCGCGCAGGAGCGCGTCCGTCGTCCACATGCCGCCCTTGTGCAGCGACGCGCCTTGTGCCGCGGCGGCCTTTTCCCGGGCCGCCGTCACCTCGGGGTCGCAGACGGTCTTGAAGTCCTCGTTGACGTAATACGGCGTCACCCCGTCCCCGCGCACCGACCCCGTCGCGAGCACGATGTCGCCGACCTTGATCTTCTCGTCGAGCGCGCCGCAGGAGCCCGCGCGGATGATCATCTCGACCTTGCCCGCGCAGAGGATCTCGGCGATGATGGCCGAGTCCGGCGAAAAGCGGCCGCCGTTGCCGACGGCCATCTTGACGCCCTTGTACATCCCGGTGAACATCGCGTACTCGAAGAACGAAAAGCTCTTCACCGGCTTCTCGAGAAAGCTCAGGATGGCGTCGCGCCGCTCCGTGGTGCCGGGGATGATCGCGATCCGGCCGAAATCGCCGGGCCGCACCTGCACCATGCCCAACAGGTCCTGCCCCGTCATGTGAACGTCTTTTCTCATCTGCATCATAGGCTCCTTGGCAAATGTGAGACTTTCAGCCAGGCTCTTTGTCTCATTTTTGAACCGCAGATTTGAGACAAAGAGCCTGGCTGTTTGTCTCAATTACTCTCTTTCAACGCGTTCTTGTCGACCTTGCCGGTGCGCGTCTTGGGCAGGCCGGCGACCACCGCGACGGACCCGGGCCGCTTGAAGTTCGCCAGGCGCGCACGGCAGAACTGCTTGATGTCCTGCTCTCCGACACAAACGCCTTCCTTGGCGACGATGAACGCCTTGACCGTCTCCCCGCGCAGGGCATCGGGCACACCCACCACCGCGACCTCCTTGACGGCCGGGTGCTCATGGATCGCCTCTTCGATCTCATAGGGAAAAACGAGCTGCCCCGAGACCTTGATCATGTCCTTTTTGCGGCCGACGATGTAATACAACCCTTCCTCGTCGCAACGCGCCAGGTCCCCGGTGTGGAACCAACCGTCGCGCAAGACCTCGTGTGTCATCGCGGCATCCTTGTAATAGCCCTCCATGACGACCCAGCTCTTGATCGTCAGCTCGCCGACCGCGCCCTGGGGCACCTCGCGCCCCGCGTCATCGACGAGCCTGAGCGTGATCCACGGCGCCGGCCGGCCGATGGACTCGATCTTGTCGCTGCCCATCGGGATGACGGTGTTGGGCGCGTTCGTCTCCGTCAGCCCCCAGCCGTTCAAGAGCTTCGCGTTCGGGCAGTACGTCTTGAAGCGGCGGATCGCCTCGGGGGCATTGGGCGCGCCGAAGACGTTGACCCAGCGCAGGCTCGCCAGGTCGTACTTCTCAAACTCCTTCATCTGCAACAGCGCGTAATACATCGACGGGACCAGGTGAAAACACGTCACCTTGTGCTTCTCGATCCGGCGCAAGAATTCAAGCGGGTTGAAACGCTCCAATAGGATAAGCGTGATGCCGAAGTAGACGCCGTTCTGCAGATAAACAAGCCCCCCGGCGTGCGAGAGCGGAAGGGCGCAGAGTTTCACGTCGCGGGGGCTCAGGTCCACGAAGTACTCCATGGCCTGGGGCGCGGCGTCCAGATGCTTGTAGTTGAGGCACACGCCCTTGGGCCGGCCCGTCGAGCCCGACGTGTAGAGGATCAGGGAACGGTCGGCCTCGCTGACGGCGACCTTCGGCACGTCCGCCGGCGCCGAAGACAAAAGTTTCGAGAAAGACCCTCCCCCCTCTTTCTCCTCGCCGACCAGGACGATGTCTTTCAAGGTAAGGACGTTAGCACGGACCGCCTCGAGAGAAACTCCCTCGCGGGGCTGGGCGATCAAAAGAGACGCGTCCGCGTGGGCGAGGATCGCCTGGAGTTCCTCGTCCTTCAACATGAAGTCGAGCGGCACGACCGTCGCGCCGATCGAAAAGAGCGCCAGATAGGAATACACGTACTGCGGCCGGTTCGACAGGTAGACGGCGACCTTATCGCCCTTCCTGACCCCCGTTGCCAGCAAGGCATTGGCCAGACGAAAGACGGTCTCGGCTAACTGCGAAAAAGAGACGGATCCGTCCTGGAAGATGATCGCGGGTTTCTCTCCGAAGTTCTTGGCGTGTCCGGTCAATAGCCGCCGCACGTCAAACTTCATCTTTCACCTCAAACTTCATCTTTCATCTCGTTCTATATATAGGTAACCAGGCTGTAAAACAGTAAACAATTAGTAAAATTTTACTAGTCAATTTTTAATATGTCAAGTAATTAATTTCTATCAGAATCCCCATGTTTTTGACATAACTAACTCTTTGTAGATTAGGTTGTTACGTCTTTTGCGGCCATTCAGGAAGAGAAATCTTCTTACTGGCGAGCTCTGAGCTGACGGTTTTGATAAACCTTTTCTCTGCCTGAAGGAGCTCGAGGTTGTGGTCCACGATCGATTTGAGGTGGTAGGAAGACTTGTCGGCCAAGCGACTGCCTAACCCTTTGAGCGCCTCCTCTACCTTGGCCAGGACCCGGTTGCGGCCCCTGAGACGGCGCAGGGCCACGTCGCGGGGCAGGTACGGCAAGAAATAAAGGGCGATGTCGAAGCTGAAGTTCGGCCGCTCGGCAGAGATGAGGCTCTTGGTCAACAATTTCTGAAAACGCTGGTCCCCTTTCGGCGTCAGGCTGTAGACGAACTTCTCCGGGCGCTTGCCGCCGGAGCTGGCGGCCTTCTTGACATAACCTTTCTTTTCGAGAAGGTTCAAGGAGTAATAGGTGGATTCGACCTCGAGAACGGCAAAGGTGCTGATGACCTTCTTAATCTGCTTCTTAATCTCGTAGCCGTGGCGCGGCTGGTCCTTGAGCAACCCCAGAATGATCAATTCCTGCTCAATCTTCACGGGCCTCCTCGAAGACGCCCATGGCGCGGAACTTCCCGTAGCGCTGGCTGACCACTTCGTCCCGCGGCACCTTCATGAGCTCGATAAGGTATCTCTTGATGACGGCCTTGATGTATTTTGCCGCCTCTTGCGGATTCGCATGCGCGCCGCCCATGGGCTCCTTGATGATCTCGTCGATGACCTTGAGGCGCAGGAGGTCCTGCGCCGTGAGCTTGAGCGCCTGGGCCGCATCGGCCGCCTTGGCGCTGTTCTTCCACAGGATCGCCGCGCACCCCTCCGGCGAGATCACCGAGTAATACGCGTTCTCCAGGACACAGATGCGGTCCGCCACGCCGATGCCCAGCGCCCCGCCGCTGCCCCCCTCGCCGATGACGACGGCGACCATGGGCGTGGCGATGCCGGACATCTTCATCAGGTTCTCCGCGATGACCTGCGCCTGGCCGCGCTCTTCGGCGCCGATGCCGGGGTAGGCGCCCGGCGTGTCGATGAAGATGAGAACGGGGAGGCCGAACTTCTCGGCCAACTGCATCGCCCGCAGGGCCTTGCGGTAGCCTTCAGGGTGCGCGCAGCCGAAGGTCCGCATGAGATTCTCCTTCGTGTCGCGCCCCTTCTGGTGGCCTATCACGACGAGTTTCTGGCCGTCCAACCGGCCGAGCCCCGCGATGACGGCCCGGTCGTCGCGGAAGGCCCGGTCGCCGTGGAGCTCGACGAAATCCCTGAGCAACAGATGGATGTAATCAAGCGTGTAGGGGCGCTGGGGATGACGGGAGATCTGGACGCGCTGCCACGGCGTGAGCTTGCCGTAGATGTCCTTGCGCAGATGGCCGAGCTTGTCTTCCAGGCGGTTGATCTCGCCCGACAGATCGATGTGCTTGTCGGCCGTGAATTTCTTGAGCTCATTGATCTTGCGCTCAAGTTCGACGATGGGTTTTTCGAAATCCAACGCAACCATGGGATCGGTCCGCAGGCTCGCCTTAATCCATGATGGTGACTTCGGTGTTGACGGGCAGGAGATCGTACAACTCTTCGACGTCCCCGTTGTGCATCCGCACGCAGCCGGCCGTGGCCTGTTCGCCGATCTTGGCGGGGTCGGTCGTGCCGTGGATCCCGTAACCGGAGATGTTGAACCCCATCCACCGCGTACCCAGGATGTTCTCGGGGTCGCCGTACGGGATGACGCGCCCCTCATGCGTCCAGGCCGGATCTTGAAGTTTGGTGACGATCTTGAAGGTGCCGACGGGCGTGATGTTGTCCGTGCCCGTCGCGACACGGTAGGTCTTGATGAGTTCGCCGTTGGACAACAGCATCAGGGTGTTCTGAGATTTGTCGACGACGGCGCTCAGGCGCCCCGTCCATATCCTCAGGAGCTGGCCGCGCCGGATGACGTCGTTGGTCAGACCGTTCTGTTTCTTGATAAAGGCGACGGTCGTATGGAACTCATCCGCGATCATGCTCAACGTGTCGCCGGCGACCACCTCGCGCTGCACCGTCAGCCCCGGGACCATCAGCCCGGAGACGAGGACGCGCATGTTGACGGCCTCGAGCCTCTCCTGTACCTTCTCGACGCGGGGGTCCGCCATGAAACGCACCAGCATGTCCTTAAGGATGCCCTGGGCCTGCAGGTATTCCCCTTTTCCCGCCAGGGCCTGCGCCTCTTTCAGGGGCGCGTCAAAGCCGCCCGAGACCGGCCGCGACGCCGCCGGCGGCGGCGCGGGGACCGCCGCGGGCCGCGCCCCCTTCTTCATGGATATCCCCAGGATGACTAACGCCAAGACAACGGCCGCCGCCGCGGCCCCTATAAGCATGTTCCTTTTCACGGATCCCCCCGATTATTAAAAGATGAGTGCCAGCAAGATCCCCATGATCGACCCCGTAAAGACCTCGACGGGCGTATGGCCGATCAGCTCCTTCAGGCGGTCGCCTTCGATCTTTCCTTTCCAGTAGATGTCGTCGAGGATCTTGTTCAGGATCGAGGCCTGGGTGCCCGCGGCGCGCCGCACCCCCTGCGCGTCGAACATCGTCACCATCGCGAAGACCGCGGCGAGCGCGAACTCCGGCCTGTCGAAACCCAGGTCCCTGCCGACGACCACCGCCAGGGCGCTGGAACCCGCCGCGTGCGCGGACGGCATCCCGCCCGTCCCGATGAACCACCGGAAGTCAAAACGCCTGGTCCGTAAGACGCCCAGGGCCACTTTCAGCGTCTGGGCAAAGGCCCAGGCGGAAAGAGTGACCTTCAGGATATGGTTCTGCCACAGCTGCGCCAAGATCCCATCCACGATATGCTCCTTAAGAAGACGAGCCCGCCCCGGCGACGGGACGAACCTGGATATCCACCTTATCGTAACAGGTAGAGACGCCGTCACGGACGAGATAACCGTAATTACCCATCACCACCTCCGGATCCGGAAGCGCTACGCGGCGCCGGGCCGCGACGGCAGGCGCCTTGTGCCGCGGCGTCACGCGCCCCCGCCTCTTGAGCTCCTGGATCGCGAGCCTCAACTCTTTCACCGAAGACAGCTTCTGTCGCATCTCTTGGTTCTCAAGCCGCACCCGCATCAAGAGCTCGCGGGTCTGGCGGCCCTCTTCGGCCAACACCTTGTTGACCTCGCCGATATCGTCCGATCTCTTCTTCAGCAACAGGGCGTAACGGTTGTACTCACCGATCTTCTTTTCCTTCTCAGCCAGGCCCCGCTTCAGATGGACCACCTCGTTCGTAAGCTGCTCATTCACGAGACCGCTCTCTTTGAGCTGGTCCTGGACCTCGATGATGGCCGCGCGCATCTCTTCGATGCGGACGTTCAGCAGCGCCAGAGAATGCCCCAGGTCGACGTTCTTGTCCAATAGGTCCAGCGACTTATAGATCCCGAAGATCGCCGTGCCTGCCAAAAAGAGGGCCAGGCCCCATAAAGCAAGGACCTTCATGGCGTATCGCCTCCAAACTTTCTATTGACAGTTCCAGGGGGAAATGGTAAATTTTTACTAGGTCGGTTCTTCCTCCCGCTCTATTCCCTCCTGGACCAGCCAGTTTTCCTATTATAGTTATAACCCCATAAAAAATCAAGCGGTTTTGGGCCTGTTGCAATGATCGCCAAAGTGCATACCTTTGCCTTGGTCGGCATCCATGCCCTCTGCGTGGAGATCGAGGCGGACGTCACCGGAGGCCTCCCGAACGTCTCCATCGTGGGGCTGCCGGATTCGGCTGTCCGGGAGAGCAAGGAGCGGGTGCGCGCAGGCATCAAGAACAGCGGTTTTGCCTTCCCCCCTGACCGGATCACGATCAATCTGGCCCCGGCCGACTTGCGCAAAGAGGGCTCCTCTTTTGACCTGGCGATCGCCCTGGGGATCCTGGCGGCCTCAGGCCAGATCGGGCCGGCGATGCTCAAAGACACCTTTTTTGCCGGAGAGCTGGCCCTGAACGGCGAGATCCGGCCGGTCAAGGGGGCCCTGTCCATGGCCATGGCCCTCACGAGACGGCGGGTCAGGAACCTTGCCGTTCCGCTGCGCAACGCGGCCGAGGCCTCGGTGGTCAACGGCGTCAACGTCTTCGGGATCAGGACGCTGCGGGAGCTCGTCTCCTTTCTCTACAACCCCGACATGATCGCGCCCTTCTCGCTGCCGCCGGACACCGGTCCTGCCGGCACGGACAAACACGAGGAAGACTTCAACGATGTCAAGGGACAAGAAGCCGCCAAGCGCGCGCTCGAGGTCGCTGCCGCCGGCGGCCACAACATCCTCTTGATCGGCCCGCCCGGCAGCGGCAAGACGATGCTCGCCAAGCGCCTGACGACGATCCTGCCGGACCTGACACACGAGGAGGCGCTGGAGACGACCAGGATCCACTCGGCCGTCGGCCTGACGGACGGCCGCCGGGGACTCTTGAAAAAGCGCCCCTTCCGCGCCCCGCACCACACGGCCTCGGACAGCGCCCTCGTCGGAGGCGGCTCCAACCCTCAGCCCGGCGAGATCACCCTCGCGCACAACGGCGTCCTCTTCATGGACGAGTTGCCGGAGTTCCACCGCAATGTCCTGGAGGTCCTGCGCCAGCCCCTGGAGGACGGCCGGATCCAGGTCGCGCGCGCCGCGCGCTCCCTCGTCTTCCCGGCCCGCTTCATGCTCGTCGCCGCCATGAACCCGTGCCCGTGCGGTTTCTTCACGCACCACGAAAAGACCTGCCGGTGCACGCCCCTGCGCATCGCGCAATACATCGGTAAGATCTCGGGGCCGCTCCTGGACCGGATCGACATCCACATCGAGGTCCCCTCTACACAATACGACGAACTAACGGCCGCGGCCGAAGCCGAATCCTCGGCCGCGATCCGCGGCCGCGTCGAACGCGCCCGCGCCCTTCAGCGGGAACGCTACAAAGAAGAAAAGATAAATTGCAACGCCCGCCTGACCGCCCGCCAGGTCAGAAGACACTGCCGCCTGGACGCGGCGGCGCAGGACCTCCTGCGCGCGGCCATGACCCGGCTGGGCTTATCCGCCCGCGCCTACGACAAGATCCTCAAGGTCAGCCGCACCATCGCGGACCTCGCGGCCGCCGACCCCATCGCCTCCGCCCACGTCGCCGAAGCGGTCCAATACCGCAGCCTCGACCGCAAGACCCCCTGACCCCGAAAGAGTCTCCGGTCTGTCCGAAAAACAGTTTCCAAAGAAGGTTGACAAAAGGGGCGAATCGTGTGATATTCTATGGAACGGTACCAAGAGAAAGGCCGGGAACGTATGAGACAAAGGCGTCCATATGAAAGGACGTCTTTTTTATTTTGGTAGCGACCGAACGGACAGGCTCCCATGAAGATACTGGATAAAAAGATGCTGGCGGCAGGCCCTGGGGGACGCATCGTCAGGCTTGATGTCTCTTCTCCGGAGATCGCCGGGAAAGCGAAGGCGGGGCAGTTCGTCGTGCTCATGGTCAAGAAGGAAGGCGAACGGATCCCCTTGACCGTCGTGGATGCGGACGCGCAAAAGGGCGTTGTGACGCTCATCGTCCAAGAGGCGGGCCTGACCACGGCGCTCTTGGGCCGCGCCCGCGTCGGGGACGATCTCTATGCACTCGTGGGTCCGCTGGGGCATCCCACGCCGATCAAGAAGTACGGCCGGGTCATCGTGGTCGGCGGAGGCGTGGGCATCGCGGAGATATATCCGGTGGCCAAGGCGTTAACAGGCGCCGGCAACGAGGTCATTGCCGTCCTGGGGGCCCGCACGAAAGACCTCCTCATCCTCGAAGATGAGATGAAAAGGGTCTGCGCCGCGTGCCACGTCATGACCGACGACGGCTCCTACGGCAAGAAGGGCTTCACCACCGACATGCTCAAAGAGCTCCTGGGACAAGCACGATGCGACCTCGTGTACGCCGTGGGCCCTTTGCCCATGATGAAGAAGGTCGCCCTCGTGACAAAAGACCTCAACGTCCCCGCGCGGGCGTCCCTGAACGCCCTCATGGTCGACGGGACCGGGATGTGCGGCTGCTGCCGGGTCAGCGTCGCCGGAGAGACCCGGTTCAGCTGCGTCGACGGCCCCGAGTTCGATGCCCACGCCGTGGACTGGGACGAGCTGATGAAGCGCAACGCTATCTACTCGGAAAAGGAAAAACATATCTGCCGCCTCCATAACGTCTGCTAGATGAAGACCAAAAAAGGACCCGTCAAGATCAAAGAGAAAGACGCCGCCTCCAGGATCGCCGGCTTTGAAGAAGTCGTGGAAGGGTATGGCGAACGGGAGGCGCTCGCGGAGGCGGCGCGCTGCATACAGTGCAAGAACCCGACATGCATCGCAGGCTGTCCGGTCGGGATAGACATCAAGGCGTTCATCCGCCAGATCACCGAAAAGGACTATGCCGGCGCGTACTTCACCATCCGGCAGAAGAACGACTTCCCCTCGATGTGCGGCCGGGTCTGTCCCGCCGAATATCAGTGCCGCAAGGCGTGCGTCCTGAGCAAAAAGGGCCTGCCCTTCGCCTCCGAAGAGGCCATCAACATCCACTTCCTCGAGCGGTTCGTCGGCGACTACGGGATGGCCAACGACCTGAAAGTCCCCGTGCAGGAGAATAAGGACGCCTCCCGCTTCAAGGTGGCGGTCGTCGGATCCGGCCCGGCCGGCCTCTGCTGCGCCGGCGAGCTGGCCAGACAGGGGATCCGGGTGACCGTCTTCGAGGGCCTGCACGACACCGGGGGCGTCCTGCGTTACGGGATCCCCCCTTTCAGGCTCCCCCGCAACGTCCTGGACTTTGAGATCGAGCATCTTAAAAAGCTGGGCGTCGCCGTCGTCACGAATCGCATCATCGGCAGGACCCAGGCGCTCGACGAGCTCTTCGAAGAAGGCTACGCCGCCGTCTTTCTGGGGCTCGGCGCGGGGACGCCGTCGTTCTTGCGGATCCCCGGCGAAAACCTCTGCAACGTCTACTCCGCGAACGAGTTCCTCACCCGCGTCAATTTGATGTCCGCCTACAGGTTCCCCCAGTACCATACGCCCGTCAACATCGGCACCCGGATCGTCGTCATCGGCGGAGGGAACACCGCCATGGACGCGGCGCGGGTCGCCTTGAGGCTCCAGAAGATGAACAACATGACACCCGACACGACGGTCCTTTACCGCCGCAGCGAAGTCGAGATGCCGGCGCGGCGCCTCGAGATAGAACACGCCAAGGAAGAAGGGATAAGGTTCCGCCTCCTGGTCAAGCCTACGGGTTTCAGCGGCGACGAGAAGGGCTTCGTGCAAAAGATCACATGCCTCCAGTGCGAGCTGGGGGAGCCTGACGGCTCCGGACGACGCAGGCCCGTCGAGATACAGGGCAGCGACTTTGAGTTGGACTGCGACCTGGCCGTCATCGCGATAGGACTCAAGGCCAACGCGATCCTGACGGAGGCGACACCGACGATCAAGGTCGATAAAGGAGGAGACGTGGTGGTCGACCCCGAGACCATGGAGACCTCCGTCAAGAACGTCTTTGCCGGCGGCGATATCGTAGGGGGCGAGGGGACGGTCATCGAAGCGATGGGCATGGCCAAGAAGGCGGCCCGGACCATAACAAGAAGACTTTTGAAAAGATCCTAAAAAACAGGAAAGGAGCGGCTGATGTCAAAGAAGACAAAGGAATTCATGGACAAAGTCATTGTCCGTGACCCCGGCCAGAAAGAATTCCACCAAGCGGTGGAAGAGGTCGTGGAAAGTATCTTGCCCTTCATCGAAAAGAACCCGAAATACCAACAACACAAGGTCCTGGAACGGATGGTGGAGCCCGAGAGGGCCATCCTCTTCCGCGTCCCGTGGGTCGACGACAAGGGCGCGATCCAGGTCAACCGCGGCTACCGCATCCAGATGAACAGCGCCATCGGTCCCTACAAGGGCGGCCTGCGCTTCCATCCAAGCGTGAACCTGGGGATCCTGAAATTCCTGGCCTTCGAGCAGGTCCTCAAGAACAGCCTGACGACCCTGCCGATGGGCGGGGCCAAGGGCGGTTCGGACTTCGACCCCAAGGGCAAGAGCGACAACGAGGTGATGCGGTTCTGCCAGAGTTTCATGAACGAACTCTTCCGGCACATCGGCCCGAATACCGACGTGCCGGCGGGAGATATCGGCGTCGGCGGCCGGGAGATCGGCTACCTGTACGGCCAATACAAGAAGCTGCGCAACGAGTTCACCGGGGTCCTGACCGGCAAGGGGCTGAACTGGGGCGGCAGCCTCATCCGGCCGGAAGCCACGGGTTACGGCTGCGTCTACTTCGTCCAGGAGATGCTCAAGACGCGCGGCGAATCCCTCAAGGGAAAGGTCTGCGCCGTCTCGGGGTCCGGCAACGTCGCGCAGTACACGGTCGAGAAGCTTAATGAGCTCGGCGCCAAGGTCGTCACCCTGTCGGACTCCAACGGCTTCATCCATGACGAAGGCGGCATCGACGGCAAAGAGCTCAAGTGCGTCTTAGAGATCAAGAACGTGCGCCGCGGCCGCATCAAGGAGTGCGCGCAGGAATTCAAGTGCGAATACCATGAGAACAAGAAACCGTGGGGGGTGAAGTGCGACATCGCCTTCCCGAGCGCCACCCAGAACGAGATCAGCGGCGAGGACGCCAAGACACTCGTCAAGAACGGCTGCATCGCCATCGGCGAAGGCGCCAACATGCCCACGACGCCGGCAGGCATCCAGGTCTTCCAGGACGCGAAGATCCTCTACGCGCCCGGCAAGGCGGCCAATGCCGGCGGTGTCGCCACCTCAGGGCTCGAGATGAGCCAGAACAGCCTGCGTCTTTCGTGGACGCGCGAAGAGGTGGACAAGAGACTGCGCGACATCATGGTGGCCATCCACGAACAGTGCGTGCGCTACGGCAAAGACGGCAAGTACATCGACTACGTACGGGGGGCCAACATCGCGGGCTTCATCAAGGTGGCGGATGCGATGATAGAGCAGGGGGTCGTCTAAGCGACCCTGTTCCCCGTGAGGCCTGAAGCACAAAAAAGGCGCCTTTTCCAAGGCGCCTTTTTTTGCGGCCGATAAGGTCCTTAATCCGCCTTCACCTTTTTCATCTTCGACGGCAGGATGACGATCTCGACGCGCCGGTTCTTCTTCTTGCCCTCGGCGGTGTCGTTCGAGACGACCGGGTGGTACTCGCCGTAGCCGACCGCGGAGAGCTTGTCGGGCGCCACACCGCCCTCATCGACAAAGTAATGCAGGACCGCGAGCGACCGGGCCGTGGAGAGCTCCCAGTTGGACTTCCAGTCGGAGCGCACGATGGGGTCTGAATCGGTGTGCCCCTCGACGGCCACGAGCGAACCGGGGACGTCCTCCTTGAGGACCTTGGCGATCTTACCGAGGACCTCCTTACCCTGCTTGAGGATCTCGGCCTTTCCGGAGTTGAAGAAGACCTCGGCGAGAAACGTCAAGACGAGACCACGCTCGGTCATCTCCAGCTTCGCCTTGTATTCGCCGAGCTCCTTTTCAAAGGTGCGGGCGAGGTCGCGGCGGGCCCTCTCCAGGGCCGTATCACGCTCCTCCTGCAGGGCCTCCAATTCACGGCGCAGGCGCGCGTTCTCGCGGTCCAGCTCATCGGCGCGCTTCCACTTGTTGACGGTCGCGCAGCCGGAGGCGCTCATCCCAAAGATCAAGATCAATGCCATCCCCCAAAAACGTCTCGCCCGCATGTCCCCCTCCTTCTGCTATGAAAAGATCTGCCGTTAATCCGGCACGCCCACCGGCATGTACACGAGAGGCCTTTCTTTCTCCGGCAGGCCGGCGGCGGCCTTCACGCCGGCGTCGTCAAAGGCCCCGATGATGACCGACCCCAACCCCAACGCCACGGCCGCCAGGCCGATGTTTTCGGAGGCGCAGCCCGCCTCGACGAAGACATAACCCTCGCCGCGCGCGCCATAGCGTCCTGTCGTGCGCTTGAAATCCGCCGTAATAATAAAAAGGGCGGGTGCCGCGGCGACCCAATCCTGTCCGAAACTGGCGCGCGCCACGTCCCGACGAACGTCTTTGGCCTTCAATAATATCAAGATATGGTCCTTGGACCTATAGCGATAGACGCCGGGCTTAAGACCTTCAACGTCTCCCGCCGCCACATAAAGCTCAAGCGGATACGTGGCGCCTGCCGAGGGCGCCGTCCTCAACCCCCGCGGATGCGTCTGTCCCTGCGCCGCCCAGAGGAGTTGCGCCACCTGCGCCAAAGACAGGCCGTCGTCTTTAAAGCTCCTCACGGAACGGCGTTGCGCGAGCGCCGCTTCAAGAGAGAAGGCGCCGTCCTGTCGCGGTCCGGGCAATCGCACCACCGGGGCACCTCCGGACTCCTGGGCCGTTACGAGAAAGGTCTGAAAAAAGAAGAAAAACAGAAAAGACGCATGAAAAGCGGTTCTGCGACACGAAGAGGACATCGTTCCGCCGAAGAGACACCCCGGATACCCTTGCGGATGCCGCGGCCTTTTGAAGGAAAAGGAAAAGGGCGGGCTTAGACCGCTACCGTTTCGTCGATTTCTTTGCGGCGCCGTGCTTACGGGCCATGGGCTTACCGCAGCACCAGATCGTCTGCGCGGACAGGCCGCACGCGCTGACCACGACCTGTCGGCCGCACGGCACGCACGCCAGGCGCATTCCCTTCTTGAGTTTAGCCATCTCTCCCCCTTGTTGTCAATAAAAAAAGAAGAGGCGTCCTCTTTCAAGAACGCCTCATTGCCTTCTCATTCGGACACGGCCCTGTGCCCTACCTAGGTATATAGCACACCGGGGACCGCTTGTCAAATGGAGCCCCGCGCTTACCCTCCCTGGCGACATCCCCGGAGGGGATGGAGCCCCGCGCTCACCCTCCCTGGCGACATCCCCGAAAGGGGATGGCCCCGCTCTACCGGCCCCCCTTGATGAGCGCCAAGGTCTCCGAGCGCGTCTTTTCGTTCTCCTTGAAGATCCCTCGGACCGCGCTCGTCACCGTCGTGATGCCGGGTTTTTTGACCCCGCGCATGGAGATGCACAGGTGTTCGGCCTCGATAATCACCATGACGCCCAAGGGCTTGAGCTTCTCCATGATGACGCCCGCCACCTGGGTCGTCAGGCGCTCCTGCACCTGCGGCCGCTTGGAGAGGATCTCCACCACGCGGACGATCTTGCTTAAGCCCGTCACCCGTCCGCCCTTCGGGATATACGCCACGTGCGCCCGGCCGATAAAAGGGATGAGGTGGTGTTCGCAGACGGAATAGAGAGGGATGTCCTTTAAAAGGACGATCTCCTCGTGCTTCTGGTCGAGGATGACCTCCAGCTCCTTCTTGGGGTCCTCACGGAGCCCCGAGAAGATCTCCTCATACATGTCCGCGACGCGCTGGGGCGTCTCCTCGAGGTCGCGGCGGTGCGGGTCTTCGCCTATCGCCTCCAAGACCATGCGGATGCCTCTTTCGATCTTTTTTTTATCCAACGCTCCCTCACTTTCCGATGCAGAACTTCGAAAAGATCGCCTCGAGGACCTCTTCGGTGCAGACGGCGCCGGTGATCGTGCCGATGCTGTCGGCGGCCAGCCGCACGTCGAGGGCGGCCACATCCAGCGAAAGTCCTTGTTCCAGAGAAGCCAGAGCGCGCCCCACGGCCTGGCGGCCGCCGCGCAGCGCCTCGATGTGGCGGACGTTCGCCACCCACGCCCCCTCGTCCCAGGCCGGCGGCCCGTCAAAGACGCTCTTGAGGACGGCCCCCTCCAACTCTGCGATGCGGCCGCCGGTGAGCGCCGAGACGTCGATGACCGGCCGGGTTGTCCAGCCGCTCAGCGCCGTTGTGTCCCAGGCGCGCGGCAGGTCGGACTTGTTGATGACGATGATATGCGCCTTATCGGCAAGGGACTCAAAGAGCCGCCTGTCCTCATCCTCCAGGCCGACCGAGCCGTCCAGGACGAACAAGACGAGATCCGCCTCCTTCATGGCCTGGCGAGCGCGGGCCAGGGCCTCGACCTCCACCGCGTCGCGGGCCGCGACGATGCCGGCGGTATCGATAAGCTGGACCGCCAGCCCCTGGATAGAGATGACCTCCTCGACGGTATCGCGCGTCGTTCCGGGCAGAGGTGTCACGATCGCCCGCTCCTGGCGCAGGAGCGCGTTCAGCAAAGAAGACTTGCCGACGTTCGGGCGGCCGATGATCGCGGCCCTGAGGCCCTCGCGCATCAGGCGGCCCTGCGCGCTGCGCGCCAGGTGGACGTCCATCCTGCCGGCGGCCTGCGCGACGAGCGGCGCAAAACGCCGCGCCGCCGCCTCCCCCGTGTCTTCCTCCGGGAAATCAAGGACCGCCTCCATGTCGGCCAAGATGCCGATGAGGTATTCGCGCATCTCGCAAAAGACGCGCGACAAGGCACCCGCGAGCTGGCGCTCGCTGTTCTTGAGCGCCCAGTCGCCCTTGGCGCGGACCACGTCCAGGACCGCCTCGGCCTGGACCAGGTCCAGGCGGCCGTTCAAAAAGGCGCGGCGCGTGAACTCGCCGGGCTCGGCCGGCCGCGCGCCGCCTTTCAGGACAAATCTGAGGATCGCCTCCAGCGCGCGCATGCCGCCGTGGGCGTTGATCTCGACGACGTCCTCGCGCGTGTAGCTCTTGGGCGCGCGCATCACGGACACGAGCACCTCGTCGACGGCCTCGGGGGGCGGGCGGTCCGGCGGGGCCTGCGCGCCGGCCGCCGGCACGATCCAACCCAGGCGCATCGTGAAATCAGGCTGTTCGAAGAGAGGGCGCCGGCTGCGGGCGCAAAAGACCTTGTCAACGATACCGAGGGCCTCGGGGCCGCTGACGCGCACGATGCCCACCGCCCCCTCCCCCGCGGCCGTCGCCGCGGCGGCTATCGTATCGTCCAGGTTCAGCCTTGCCATAACGCCTTCGCCTCGCCGACCACGAAGAGGGAACCGGTCACCACCACCAGATCATCGGGGGAGGACTCTCTGTTGACGAGCTTGAGCGCTTCCTCAACGGTCGCCGTCACCGCGTACGGCTTCTTGCGCAGATAATGACGGCCGATCTCGACGGGGTCTGCCGCGCGGGGGTTGTTGGCCCGCGTCAAAACGATCCTGTCGGCCAGGGGTTCGAGCTCCTGCACCACGCCGCGGATGTCCTTGTCCTGGGATGTCCCCAACACGAACCACTTGCGCATCTTCCTGAATTCGCGTTCCAAAAAGGCGGCCAGGCAGCTGGCCGACTCGCGGTTGTGCGCGCCGTCCAGGATGATGAACGGCTGCGTGCGGATCACCTCCAGGCGCCCCGGCCAGTAGGTCTGGCTCAGGCCGCGGCTCATCGCATCGGCGGCGACCCTGATCCCGTGCAGCCCCAGCGCCTCGCAGGCGGCGGCGGCCAGCGACGCGTTGATCAGCTGGTGGGCGCCGAGCATCTTGATCGAAAAGAACCGCGAGTCGCGGTTCAGTCCTGAATAATAAAACTCCTGGCCCGAGAGACTGGCGAAGAGCCTCTTGCAGAAGAAATCCTTTTCCATCTCGAGGAGCAGGCACGGGACCGCCTTGGCCCGGCGGCGCAGCACCTGCGCCACCGGCTTCTCCTGGGCCGCGGTCACGGCGACACAGAGCCCTTCGGCGGTGCGGACATTCTCCGCCTTGATGATCCCCGCTTTTTCAAAGGCGATCTCCGCCAGGGTGGGACCGAGGGTCTTCTCGTGATCGTAGCTGATCGGCGTCAAAACGCTGACGTGGGCCGGCATGATGTTCGTCGCATCCAGGCGGCCGCCGAGCCCTGTCTCGAGGACCGCTATCTCCACGCCCTTGTCGCGGAAATACGTCAGCGCCACGGCGGTCAGGATCTCAAAAAAGGTCAAGGCCCCATAGTTCTGAAAGGAACGGCGGAAAAAGTCGATCTGCGGCCGGATCGACGAGAGGATCGCGGCGAATTCGTTCTTGAGGATCATCCCCGCAAAGGCCTGGCGGGTATCGGCGGGACAGTGAACGTCGAAGATGCGGATGCGCTCGCGCAGGTCCATGAGGTGCGGTGAGGTGTAAAGCCCGACGCGAAGACCGTTCTCGCGCAGGATGTGCGCGATGAAGCAGGATGTGGACCCTTTGCCCTTGGTCCCGGCCACGTGGACGACCTTGAAGCTGTCCTGCGGCCGGCCGATGTTGTCCAGGAATTTCTTGACCCGGTCGATCTTGAAGACGGTGCGGTAGTGCACCACGACCTTCTTCTCGTAATCGACGAAGTTCCCGAGATAGGAGAGGGCTTCTTCGTACGTCATGGGTCGGTCATGTTCTGCGCGCGCCCCGGCGCGGCCGCCAAACCGGATCAGTGTTTGAAGTGGCGGATCCCGGTGAAGAGCATGGCGATCCGGGCGCGGTCCGCGGCCCGGATGACCGTCGCGTCGGCGACCGAGCCGCCCGGCTGGATGACGGCCGCCACGCCGGCGCGCCGGGCCAGGGCGATATTGTCGTCCTTGGGGAAGAACGCGTCGCTGGCCATCACGGACTTTTTGGCGCGCGGACCGGCGCGCTTGACGGCCATGTAAACGGAATCGACGCGGCTCGTCTGCCCCATGCCGACACCAACGGTCTGCGTGCCGTCCGCCAGGACGATGGCATTGGACTTGACGTGCTTGACGACCTTCCACGCGAAAGAGAGCGCCGCACGCTCGCGCTGTGTCGGCCGGCGCCGCGTCACGACGCGCAGGTCCCCCTCCTTGTAATCCCGGTCGTCCTCCTGCTGGATCAGGATGCCGCCGTCTATCTTTTTAAAATCAAAAGGGTCGCGCTGCGGCGCGTCGACCACCGGCATCTCGACGAGGCGCAGGTTCTTTTTTGTCTTTAACAGCGTCAAGGCCGCGACGCTGAAGCGGGGCGCCAGGACGGCCTCGCAAAAACCCGCCCGGAGGATCGCCTTGGCCGTCGCGGGGTCGACGGCACGGTTCAGGCCGATGATGCCGCCGAAGGCCGAGAGAGGGTCCGTCGCCCACGCCTGCCGGAAGGCCGTCGACAGGCGCGCGTTCTCCGCCACGCCCGTCGGGTTGTTGTGCTTGACCACGCAGGCCGCCGGCCGCGCGAACTCCCGCACGAGCGCGAGGGCGGCGTTCAGGTCCAGATAATTATTGAAGGAAAGCTCCTTGCCGTGCAGCTGCTTGGCGTTGACCAGGAAGTGCGGGCTCAACGCCTCCGGCATCCGGTACAACGCCGCCTTCTGGTGAGGGTTCTCCCCATAGCGCAACAGGGCCATCTGCATCAACGTGACCGAGAAGATCCGCGGCAATTCGGCCAGGCGGTGCGGCACCTGCCCCCTCAATTTATTCTGCAGGTAACCGGCGATGACGCTATCGTAGTGCGCGGTCGCCTTAAAGGCCTCGACCGCCATCTCTTCCAGCAGGCCGTCCGGCACGCAGCCGTCATGGCGCGTCAGCGCCTCGGTGACGCAGCCGTAAAACTTGGGGTCGGGCACGACCGCCACCGAGCGGAAGTTCTTGGCGGCCGAGCGCAGCATCGAGGGGCCGCCGATATCGATGTTCTCGATCGCGTCCTCCAGGGCCGCGTCCTTGCGGCTGATCGTCCCCTCAAAGGGATACAGGTTCACGACGACCATGTCGATGAGACCGATAGCGTGCTCCTGGGCCTGCCGCATGTGCTCGGGGTTGTCGCGCACCGATAAAAGGCCGCCGTGGATCTTCGGGTGCAGGGTCTTGACGCGGCCGTCCATCATCTCGGGGAAGCCCGTGTAATCGGATATCTCGATCGCGGGGATCCCCGCGGCCTTGAGCATCCTGGCCGTGCCGCCCGTCGAGACGATCTCGACGCCGCGCTGCGACAACGTCCGGGCGAACTCCGTGATCCCCGCCTTGTCCGAAACGCTGATCAACGCCCTCTTTATCTTAAGCATCCCTTCCCTCTCAAAAGTGAGACAAACAGCCAGGCTCTTTGTCTCATTTTTGAACCGCGAATTTGAGACAAAGAGCCTGGCTCATTGTCTCACATTGTCTCATTTTCACACGCTGAACTTGAACTCGATGACGTCGCCGTCCTGGACGACGTACTCCTTGCCCTCCGAATGCAGGCAGCCGCAGGTCTTGGCCTGGTGGACGTTGCCGGCCTTCACGAGCTCCTCGAACGGCATCACCTCGGCGCGGATGAAGCCGCGCGCGATGTCCGAGTGGATGGCGGCCGCGGCATCCAGGGCCGTGCTGCCGCGGCGCAGCTCCCACGCCCGGGCCTCCTTGGGGCCGCCGGTCAAAAAGACGATGCGGCCGGCCGCCTCAAAGACGCGGCGCGTCAAGGCCGCCAGGTCCTCGACCTCCTGGGCCGCGAAGAGAACGACGGCCTTGAGCGTCACGAGGTTGGCGTTGACGAGGACCTTGCGCTCCTCGTCGCTCCAGGCGGCGCTGTTCAAGAATTCTTCTTTGTCCAGGACCTGCTGCGCCCGCCGAAAGAGCGCCTGCTCGGCTTCGGTGAGCGGCTTGCTCCGCCGCGCCTCCAAGACCTCCATGTCCATGACGACGAGGTCGAGCTTGCGCTCTTTCAAGCAGATGATCGCGTCCGCCGTCTTGATATCCGTCGCAGGGGCGTACTCGACCTGGACCATCGTCGTCTTCTGTGCCTTGAAGAGCTCCTGGATCTTCTTCACCCTCTCATCGATGAGGGGCTTCTTGCCCAAGGGGAAATCCGGCATGCCCGTGACGCTCGCCTTCATTGGACTATCCCTCCTCCTGCCCTTTGTGGCGCGGGTTCTGCACGACGATCTGCTGCATGATCTTCTGCGGCACCTCTTCGTAACCGACGTAGTGCATCGTGTAACTCCCGCGGCCGCCCGTCATCGAGCGCAGGTCCGACGCGTAACGGAACAGCTCGGCCAGCGGCACGAGGGCCTTGATGACCTGGCTCTTGCCGCGCGCCTCGACGCCCAGGACCCGGCCCCGGCGGCTGTTCAAGTCCGCCGGGATCGCGCCCATGCACTCCTCGGGGACGGCGACCTCGACCTCCATGATCGGCTCCAAGAGGATGGGGCCGGCCTCCAGCGCCGCCTTGCGAAAGGCCAGGACCCCGGCGATCTGAAAAGCGATGTCCGAAGAATCGACGTCGTGGTACGAGCCGTCATAGACCGTCGCGCACACGTCTACCATAGGGAAAGTGGTCACCACCCCTTGCGTCATCGCCCGGCGGATCCCCTTTTCGACCGAAGGGATAAAATTGCGCGGGATGGCGCCGCCCACGATCTTGTCGACGAACTCGAACTCCTTGCCCCGCTCCAAGGGCGCCAACTCCAGCCACACGTCGCCGTACTGGCCGCGGCCGCCGGACTGCTTCTTGTGCTTGCCCTGCGCCTTCGCGCTTTTTTTGATCGTCTCCTTGTAAGGCACCTTGGGGGTCCCGATCTCCACGTCGACATTATAGCGTTCTTTCAGGCGATGGACCATGACGTCGATGTGCTGGTCCCCCATGCCCGTGATGACGAGTTCTTTGGTCTGGGCGTCGCGGTTGATCTTGAAGGTCGGATCGCTGGCACAGAGCTTGGCCAGGGCCTCGGAGATCTTCTCCTCGTCCTGGCGTGACTTGGGTTTGATGGACGAAGAGAAGACCGGCTCGGGCAGGACGAACGGCGGCAAAAGGACCGATATCTTGCCGTCCGTGATCGTATCCCCCAACATCGTCTCCCTGAGCTTGGCCACGGCCACGATGTCTCCGCACGACGCCGAGGGCACGGGCCGCTGCTCCTTGCCCTGCAGGACCATCAGGTTGCCGACCCTCTCTTTCGCGCCGCGGGTCACATTATAAAAACCCGTGTTCGCGTCGAGCCTGCCGGAAAAGAGGCGCATCACCGTCAGCTGGCCGACAAAAGGGTCCGATATGGCCTTAAAGACGAACGCGCACAGCGGGGCGTCTTGTGCGCAGACGACCTCTTTGGTCTCTCCTGAATCGGGGTCCTGGCCCTCGAGCGGCGGCCGCTCAAGCGGCGAAGGCAGATAGGCGACGATCCCGTCCAAAAGCTCTTTGACCCCGGCATCCGTCGCGGCGGAGCCGGTGACCACGGGGAAGATCTTGCCCTGGAGCACGGCGCTCTTCAGGACCTTCTTGTACTGGTCGTCGCTGATCTCTTTGCCTTCCAGATATTGTTCGAGGAGGGCGTCGTCCGATTCGGCGATCGTCTCTTTCAGCTCGGAGGAGAGCGGAAAAGAGACGAGACACGCCCCGCGCGAAAAACGCTCCCGGATCTCCTTGAGCACCTCCTCCACGTGGACGTTCTCCTTGTCCATCTTGTTAAGAAAGATGAAGCGCGGGATCCTCCTCTCTTCCAGCTTGTCCCAGGCGCGTTCGGTGCCGACCTCGACGCCCGAGGTCGCGTCCACCACGATCACCGCGCCGTCCACCGCCCGCAGGCCGCAGATCATGTCCGCGATGAAATCCGCGTAACCGGGCGTGTCCACGATTTGGATCGCGTGGTTCTTCCAGGCAACGTGCATGACGCTGGAGTTGATGGAGTGCTTCTTGGCGATCTCGTCCGCGTTGTAATCGCTGACCGTGTTGCCCTCGAGGACCGAGCCCTTGCGGGTCGTCGCGCCGGCGACGGACAAAAGCGCCTCTACCAGAGAGGTCTTGCCGGCCTGCGCATGCGAGACGAAGACGATGCTCCTCTTGAATTCAGGCTTGACCTTTTCCATGAGGGCTCCCTTGTTAGGCGATACACATCATAACGGGGCTTCGGAGAAGAAATCTATTTAACCTGCTGAAGGGGCGAATGTTAGGGTTCTATTATAAACGATTGGGCCGGAGGCGTCAACTCCGCACTTTCCGGCGCTTCCTATGCTTTTTTGGAAAGTACGGGGCCGCCCCTTACCTAAATGCAGGACGTCCCGGGAAAAAGGGGAAAAAGGGGACAGGCTACTTTTTTCATCCTACAACGAAAAGGAAAAAAGTAGCCTGTCCCCTTTTTCCGGGGTTATTCGACGTAGGTATAGATCTTGCCCTTGTAATTGCGCAAGACGTGCTTGCCCTTGTCCTGGGAGATGAGGTAGTTGGGCCCCACGGGGATCTTGCCGCCGCCGCCCGGGGCGTCAACGACATAGGTGGGCACGGCGTAACCGGAGGTGAAGCCGCGCAGCTTGTCGATGATATTGATGCCGACGGCGATCGGGGTGCGGAAGTGCGCCGTCCCCTTGACGGGGTCGCACTGGTAGATGTAGTACGGCCGCACGCGGATCTTCAAGAGCTCGTGCATGAGCTTCTTCATGACGTAAGGACGGTCGTTGATCCCCTTCAGGAGCACGGTCTGGCTGCCGAGCGGGATGCCCGCGTCCGCCAGCATGTCGCAGGCCGCCTTGCAGCGCTTGCTGATCTCACGGGGATGGTTGAAGTGGATGCTGACCCACAGCGGCGCGAACTTCTTGAGCAAGGCGATCAAGTCCGGCGTGATCCGCTGGGGCAGCGTCACCGGCACGCGCGTGCCGATGCGCACGAATTCGACGTGTGCGATGCTCTTGATCTTCAGCAGGATCGACTCCAGCTCTTCGTCCTCGAGCATCAGCGGGTCGCCGCCCGAGATGAGGACGTCGCGGATCTTCCGGTTGCCCTTGATGTAGCCGACCGCCGCGTCCAGCGTCTTCTCGTTGAGGGCGCGGGCCTCCCTCTCCCCCACCAGGCGCCGCCGGGTGCAATGGCGGCAGTACACGGCGCACTGTTCGGTGGCCAGCAAGAGGACCCGGTCCGGATAACGGTGCACGAGACCGTTGACCGGCGCATCCCGGTCTTCGGCGCACGGATCGATGAACTCCTTGGCGCCGAAGACGAACTCGTCTTTCAGCGGGATGGCCTGACGGCGAATGGGACACTCGGGGTCGTTGGCGTCCATCAACGTCACCCAGTACGGCGTGACCGCCATGGAAAGACGCCCCCGCGACTTGCGGATGCCCTCTTCCTCTTCGGGGGTGAGGATGAGGACCTTGGCGATCTGGTCCAGGGTCGCGATACGGTTCTTGATCTGCCAGCGCCAGTCTTCCCACTGCTCGTCGGTGACGTCCTTCCACAGGGCGACCTTACGGTAGTCCCCGATGGGCGCGCGCCGCCCCGTTGCTGCGGCGACAACGGCCTCAGGCACGGCGCCGACACCCTGATGTTCGACCTTAACTGATCCCATGGAACACCCCCGGGCAGGCCCGGAGCAACTTCTTGCGCCCTGTGTCTTGCGCAGGGCTTGCCATCCCGCGACATCCCGCCGCAGCAGGTTATCCTGCGAGGGCGGGATAGCGTTTGCGTGCTATATCCACGATCTTGAGAAGCAACCCTTCATACGTCCAGCCGTGCGCCCTGGCGATCGCCGGAAAGACGTCCTCGTCCGACAAGGACGGCAACGGGTTCACCTCCAGGACATACGGCCGCCTCTTTTCGTCCACGCGAAAGTCCACCCGGCCGAAATCCCGGCAGCCGACCGCCCGGTAGGCGGCCACCGCCATGCGGCACAGCTGACGCCTGAGGCCGGCCGGCGCCTTCGCCGGACAGACATACTCGATGTCCGTCGATGCCAGGCGCCGCCACGTGTACATGAGGTCCCCCAGGTCCAGGAGCCCGGCGATCTGAACCTGAACGGGCTCCAACGCCTCCGGGTCGTCATTGCCGATCACGAGGACCGTGAATTCGCTGCCCCGGACAAACTCCTCGACGATGGCCGGCTGATGGTAGAGCCGGTGCACCTCCTCGATCCGGCCCCTGAGGTCCTTCTTCTTTCTGACGATCGAATCCTCCGATATCCCTTTCGAAGACCCCTCGTGGCACGGCTTGACGATGACCGGCAGCGCCATGCCGTCCCAATCCTTCACGGAGAACGTGCCGTTGGCCAGAAAGAACCGCGGCGTCGGCACGCCGTCGGCCACGAACACCTTCTTGGCCATCACCTTGTCCAATGTCAGGGAGAGCGCCAGGCCGTCGCTGCCGACATACGGCACGCCGAAGACCTCCAGGACCGTCGGCACCTCGGCCTCACGGCTCCGATGACCCACCCCCTCGCAGATATTGAAAACGATGTCGACGTCCAGGCCCGGCAGGCGCTCCAGGAGCCGGCGGACGTTGCCGATGCGCTCCACCCGGTGCCCGCCGGACTCAAGCGCCCTGGCGACGAGGACGATCGTCTCCTCCACGTCCAGCTCAGCGAGGGCGTCCTGAGGACCCAGGGCACCTTCCGGATGATCGGACTTCAGGTCATATGTGAAACCGATGGCGCAAGGCATCGAGCTCTTTCTTTCGCCGGACGTCCCCCGCCGCGACGGTGTTCGCGGGCGGGATGCATAAAGAAAAAAGGGGACCCTCGAAGAACGAGTCCCCTTGCCGGACGAGTTGTTGAATTGTCTTCTCCGTTTTTAACGAAGCGGATGTTAATAAAAAGATTTTTCTTCTTTCAATTTCATCTTATCCTAACGGTGCCGTGTTGTCAAGAAATTTTGGACGCAAAACGGTTACTTTCCGTCTTTTTCCTCGTCGAGAAAAAAATCCTTTGAAAAATCTTCGGTCAAAAACGGCTCGTGCGGCGGAATTGAACGAAGCTCAACGCCAAAACGACAAAAACGAAGACGAAGGACTCCGCGATGACGCGGCCGGCGTCGAGTTCCAGCTCGAACATCCGCAGCCGTATCATGGAGACGCCCCACAGGGCGTTCACCTGCGGCAGCAAGCGCGTGCTCGCGGCGAGCATCTGATGGAAGAAAGAAGAGGCGGCGCCTTTCAGGAACGTCTCGCGGGCCAAGGGACCGCCCAATCCGGCGATCAGCATCAGGATGGTCAGGATCCCCGCGAGGGCGTTGGGCACGAAGAGATAGAAAAAGACGGTCAGGCTGATGCACAGCAGGCCCATGAGGAGCGCGATGCTCATCCCCGGCCACAGATATACCGTCAACAGGCGCGTCTGAGAGACCAGGACGAACCAGAGCCCCGCCGTCATCAGGAACCAGTTCAGAAAGATCATCCGGAACAGGCCGATCACCGCGCCCCCCAACACCTGCCACGACCGCACCGGCTTGGACATAAGAAGGATCAGGTTGGCGCGCCCCAAAAAACTCTGCAGGACGCTGACGGAGACAAAGATAGCGATGAGGGGGATGAAGATATGGACCGCGACGAAACCGATGTGGAGGGCCGCCTGCCGGGGGGTCTGGTCGCTGAAGAGCTTCGGGTCGTCCACCATAAAGGGGACGTTGGCCATCAGGATGAAGAGGAGCGCCAGCAGCAAAAAACCGTACATCATGCGCTCGCGCGTCGCCCAGCGATAGACCTCCCGGCCGATCAGGAACGTGATCCGAAGGCTGCTCCAGGCCGCCTTAAGTCTCATGGCGCATGATCCTCATGAACTCCTCCTCCATGCCGCCGGCCCTCAGGAACTCGTCGCGGCCCTCGACCTTGCGGCAGCGGCCCGCATCGAGGAAGGCGACGCGGTCGCAGAGTTTTTCGATCTCCGTGAGCGAGTGCGTGGACATGACGATGGTCTTGCCGGACCTCTTGAGCTCCCGGAGTATCTCCCGCAGGCGCACGAGGATCACGGGGTCGAGGTAAACGGTCGGCTCATCCAGGATGATCAGGTCCGGGTCGTGGACGAGCGCCTGGATAAAATCCACCTGACGCCGCTGCCCCGCCGAGAGGTTCTTGAGCAGGACCCGGCGCTCTTTCGTCAACCCCGTCACCTCCAGGAGGTGCTTGATCCGCTCCCGGATCGCCGCCTTGCCGAGACCGAAGAGCCGGCCGAAAAAAAACAAGAGCTCGTATACCGTGCAGAAATCGGGCAGGACCGTCGTCTCGGGGACGTATCCGATGCGCGTAAAAGGGGTCGTGTCGCCCGCGACAAAAGGCTTACCGAAGAGCTCGATACGTCCTGCCGTCGGCCGCACCACCCCCACCAGCATGTTCAGGGTCGTCGTCTTTCCCGCGCCGTTGGGACCCAGGACACCGAAGATCTCGCCCTCAAGGACCTCCAGGTCCAGGTCCGAAACGGCCAGCGCCTCCCGGCGGGAAAAAAGGAGACCTTCGACATAGTGTTTCGTCAGTCCGGATGTCTTCAGGATGGGGGCGCTCACGGCAGCACCTGGCGTCGCCTGAGTTCTTTTTTGAAATCGCGCAGAGAGCGGAAACGGATACTGCGGAGTCCCAGCCGGCGGGCCGCCCGGATGAGGTCCGGCCGGTCGTCGACATAAAGAACGCGGCCGGACGCGCGCCGGCCCTTCACGCTCAGGGCGCAACGATAGATACGCGGATGCGGTTTTTGCGCGCCGACCTTATAGGAGAGGACCACCTTGTCGAAGACGCGCAGGTGCCCGGGAAACTTCCGGCGGATGTACGCATAGTGGAGGGCGTTGATGTTCGAGATAAGGTGCAGGCGCCAACGCCGGCGCAGGGTCTTCAAGAGCGCGAGGATCCCGGGATTCGGGAAAAAGATCTCGCTCCAGACGGGGACGAACCTCTTGTAGGTGAGTCCGTCGAGCGCCAAATCCTTCTTGAGCCGCGCGAAGAACTGACGCGAGGAGCAACGCCCCTCCTCGTACGCCTGGGTCAGCGGAGAGTCGAAGAAATATCCATAGACCTCTTGGAAGGTCTTCGACGTGTAGGGAAGGATGCGGCGCACGGCGATGCGGTGATCGAAGCGGATCAGCACATTGCCCAGGTCGCACAGGATAAGCCCGCGGCGATCGGATCTGTTCGGCACCATGCGGGACGCGCCTAATTGTTCTTCTTGGGGGTCTTTTTAAAAAGATCGAGAAACCGGTCTTCGTACCTGTCGTAGACGTTCCACTTGTCCAGTTCTTTCTTGAGCTCCGTCGCCCGCGCCAGGTCCCGGCGGGCCGCGATGAAGAGCCTGTCGATGTGATGCTGGGCCGACTCCGGCAGGCGCGAGGCGTCGGCGAGCGACTTCTTGATGTCCTCGATCTCCTGCTGGTCTATAGGCGTCTCGGGTTCAGGCGGGTTCTTCAGGTATTCGATCAGATGTTCGATCTCCTGGTTCATCCGGGCGGCGTGTTGCCGGAGCTCCGAAAGGTCCACCTTCATCCCCAGGATGGCGGCCAGCTTCTCCAGGACGGCCATCGAGGCAAGAGGGTTCTCGATCTGAACGGTATAAAGAGGGATCTCGCCCAGGAGACAGACACCATTCAGGCCCCGCGCCTTGGCCGCACCCAGGATGAGCCCGTTCAAGCCGCTGATCTGCCCTGTCGGCATCACCTTGGTGCGCCGGGCCGCGAGCTCGTCGAGGAGCTTCTTCTGCGTGGCGACGGCGCGCACCTGCGGCATCTGCGTGTGTTCGATCGGCAACGGCATCGCGGCGAACGTGTAGAGCGTCTTGACGTTGAGGGAGGCCGCAAAATCGACCACCTCCAGGGCATAGGCAAAGCTCTTCTCGATGAGCGGCTGGGCGTTGCTGATGAAGAGGACCACGTCGTTGCCCGCCGCCGCCCCCCTCGCGGCGTAAAAACGCCCCTCGGGCAGGGGAGGCAGGGAGATCTGACCGGCCTCCACGAAGATCCCGGAAGGATAATAATAGTCCGAGGCGGGCATGACGGCAAACTCCTGGGCCTTGAGTTTTTCCTTCAGGTACACCGCCGCCTTCAAGGCCACGTCGCCCATGCCGGGCCAGGCAGCAACGAGGGCGGGATCCTTGAGGCGCAGCTTTTTGGTGACGCGTATCTTCTTCATCACGGTGTATTGTATATGTTTTTCAACGGCCTCGCAACGGCTTTCGGATCTCACGGCCTCTTATCATCAAAAAGCCTGATGAAACGCTCCAGCACCTCGGCGCCGCGGACCAGGTCCCGGATGCGGACGAATTCGTCGGTCGCGTGGGCGTTGCCCTTGGCGCCGTAGCCGGTCGCCACGGCCGGGATCCCCTTGTTCTGGAAGAAGGTGATGACCGTCGCCCCCTCGCTGCCCCGGACCGGCGCCGGCGCGCCGAGGCTGCGGGCCGCCCTCCTCAAACAGGAGACGAGGGGATGGCGCGCGTCGATCTCATACGGACGCTGGATGTCATCGACCTTGATCTTGTAACGGATCCCGGTCTTGTCAAAGGCCGCGCGGACGCGCCTGAGGAGGCGCGGGGCCGGCATGCCGGGCAGAAAACGCAGATCCACCTCCACGACGCACCAGTCCGCCACCATGTTCACCTTGTCCCCGCCGCGGATGGTGCCGATGTTGACCGTCAGCGGCCTCAGGAGCCGGTGCGGGCGCTGTTGCCACCGCAGCCCCTTCAGCGTCCGGATGAGGACGAACGCCTGATCGATGGCGTTGACGCCGCGGTGAGGGTAGGCGCCGTGGGCCTTGCGGCCGGCGACGCTGATGCGAAAATGGATGAGCCCCTTCTGGGCCGTGATGATGCTGAACTCGTCGGAATCGAGGATCAGCGCACAGGAAGGACGCACGATATTCTTTTCCAAAAGCGGCACGAGCCCGTGCCCCGAGCCGGTCTCCTCGTCGGCCGTCGCCAAAAAAATGACGTCGTGCCTGAGGGGCATGCCCTCCTGGGCAAGGCGCATCATCACCTCCATGGCCACCGCGAGGTTGCCCTTGCAGTCCGTGGCCCCGCGGCCGTAGATCCTGCCGTTGCGCACCAGCCCCAAGAACGGCCCCACCCGCCAGCCGCGGCCCGCCGGCACGGTGTCGAGGTGCGGCGTGATCAAAAGCGGCGCGCGCGACGAACGACCCTTCAAGACGGCCAGCACGTTGTCCCGCTTAGGGTGCAGCCGGATGCGGCGCGGCCGCAGCCCCGCCCGCTTCAGGGTGGCGGCCACGAACGCCGCCACGGCCCGCTCGTCGCCCGGCGGATTCTCGGAGTTGATGCGCACCAACCGCTGCGCCAGCTTGATCAACCTTTGTTTATTGACCATGTCTGTTTATGCCACCATTTTAACTGATGTAGCCGATGCGGCGCAAGAGTTCCTGGTTCTGTTTCCACTTGGGGTCGACCTTGACCCAGAGCTCCAGAAAGAACTTCTTGCCGTAGACCTCTTCGAGCTCCCGGCGGGCGGCGGTGCCGACGCGTTTCAGGAGGTCGCCCTTGCGGCCGATGACGATCGCCTTCTGCGCGTCGCGCTCCACGAGGATGATGACCTTGGCCACCGTCAGGTCCTGCCGGCGGTCGATGATCTCCTCGGCATAGACCGCCATGGAAAAGGGCACCTCCTCCCTGAGGTCCCCCAGCAACTTTTCGCGCACGATGTCCTGGACCGTCAGCTGGCGGGGAAAGTCCGTCAGGACGTCCTCGGGATACAAGGGCTCGCCTTCGGGAAGGAGGTCGAAGCAGACGGCGAGCAGCCGCTCGACGTTCGTGCCCTTTAACGCGGAGATCGGCACCGGCGTCACCCGGCCGGCCTCGTTCAACGACCGGCCCAACGTCCGCTCCCACGCCTTGAGGTAATCCCCGATATGGGCCGTCCCCCGGTCGATCTTGTTCAGGGCCAGGATGACCGGCGCGGGCTCATGCCGCAGCTGCCGCAGCAGCATCTCCTCTTCCTCGCCGACGCGTTCGGTGGCATCGACGAGATGGAGCAGCACGTCCGCCCCGCTCATCGACTCCTGCAGGACCGTCATCATCGCCCGGTCAAAGGCATGTTTTTTCGTGTGCAGGCCCGGCGTGTCCAAAAAGACGATCTGGCCGCGGGGCTCATGGAGGACGCCGCGGATCTGGTGACGGGTCGTCTGCGCCGTGGGCGAGACGATGGCCACCTTCTCGCCCAGGATACGGTTGAGGAGCGTTGACTTGCCGGTGTTCGGCCGGCCGACGATAGCGACGATGCCCGCCTTCATGATCTCCTGAGCACCTCGAATAGATGTTCCTTAAAAAACTTCTGGCCCAGCAGGATATGGTGCCAGTCTTCATTGACCCTTGCCCCCAGGTCTAAAAAATCATAGCGTTCGTCCAGGGCGCGCGGAAAAACCCCGTCCTTGTCGTAGGCCAGGGCCGAGGAGACGATATAGACGGGCACGCCCTCATCCAGGAAAGGGTCCAAGGTCTCATCGAAGAAGGCCTGGATGGACACAGGATCGGCGTCAAGCGGCTGACGCATCGTGCGCCGCTTCGCGTAGGTGGCGATGATCTGGCTTTCGTCCACGGCGATGACGACCCCCTTCGGATCGGTCTTGCCGGCGAGCCACTGCGCGAACTCGATCTGCAGGGAGTGGCCGTGACGGAACGTCAAGGCGGGCAGGAACACCAGGAGGCGCGCGCACAGGATCCCCAGGACGATCCAGGCCGAGGCGACGATCAGGGGCCGGCGGGTCGAGAAGGCCCGGCCCAGGGCATACCCTTCGATGATCACCAGCGGGAACCACGCGGCGACGAAATACCGCATCGCGGCGCAGGTCAGGTTCCCGTATAAAAACTGCAAGACCGCGAACCAAAGAAGGAAAAAGACCAAATAGCGCAGCTCCCGGGCGAGGACCAGCCCACAGATGCCCCCCAGGATCACGACGCAACCGTAAGGGCCGAACCCGCCGACGAACCAAAGGAAAGACATCGGGAGATTCTTGGAGAAGGGGCCCAGAAAGACCGCCTGGTAGGGATCGGTCAGGGCGAAGTGAAAGGGCGCCGCCCCCTTTTGGATGAAGAGCTGGATATAAAACAAAAGGACCGTCCCCAGCGTCACGGCGGCCGCCCGCCCAAGGGCCTGCAGGCGGTCACGCCGGGGCAGGGGCGCGGTCAGCAAGAGGAAGACGAAGGGGATGACGAGCAGTAACTCGGCAAGACGTGTGGCGCCGCACAGGCCGAGAAAGAAGGCCGCCGCCACAACGTCGCGGGGCCGGCGCGTCTCCTGTGTAAAGCGCAGAAGAAGACAAAGGCCGGCCAGCGCCAGGCACATGGCCGGCGTCATGCTCGAGCCGAAGGCCGAGACGGCGACGTGGGGCGGAAAGAACACCCCCAGAAGACCGGCCGCGGCAGCCGCCTTGAAACCGAACATCTTCTCAGCGGCAAGAAAGAGCAAGGCCACGGACAAGGCCCCACAGACGACGCTCATCAGGTTCACGGCAAAGACGATGTCTGAACCGCCCAACAGCTTCACGCCGGCGATAAAAAACACCGCCACGAGGACCGCAAACGGATGACCATCCCCATGGGTATAGTAAAAACGGCCCGTCTCAAGCGTCTCTTGGGCCGAAAGGGCCAGGCTCAAGGTGTCGCTATGAAAAGGCCCCTTGCTGATAAAGGCCAACCGCACGCAGAGGGCGGCTGCGAAAAGAGCGACCAGGACCCAGACCCTCTTAGAAAGCATGGTTGAGCCCCACCCAGACGCGGGTGTCCTTGTCTTCGCCGTCGAGCGGACGCGCCACGTCGATGCGCACGGCCAGACGCTCGGCGGCGCCGGCGATGTTGAAGTAGATGCGCAGGCCCAGGCCCGCATCTCGTCTCAAGCCGTTCTCATTGAAATCCGCGTACCACGCCGAGCCCGCGTCGAAGAAGGCGACCCCCTGCACCGCGTCGAGCGTGGCGACGTTCCAGGGCAGGCGCACGTCCAGGTCGCGCAGCAACGGGAAGCGGTACTCGGCCGAACCCAGCATCATGGCGCTGCCCTGGACGCTCTTGTAGCGGTAGCCGCGCAGCTCGCGGTCCGAGCCCAGATAAAAAAGGTACTTGTCCTTCGGATGGCCTCCCCCGCCCTTGACGCGCCATGCCAGCTTATGCCCTTTCCAGAGCTCGATATAACGGTCGACCTCCAAAGACGAGCGCACGAAGGCGTCGTCGCCGTGGGCCACGTGGCCGGCCACCTCCGAGATAGAGGTACATCGGAACCCCGTCGAGGGGTCGGGGAAGGCGCCGGCATCCGCCCAGTGCAGCGAGAGGCCGAAGATCGACTCGCTCTTCTGCCGGTAGCGCAGGTTACGCGCCTCCTCCCTGTCGGCGACAAAGCCGGTCTGGCCCAGCCCCCGGTTATGGAGGAAGTAGAGGGTGGCGTGGCTGTTGGGCTCGACGATGCTGTAGCCCAACGAGAGCTCCTGGCGCAGGTAAAGCTTATAGGACTGCAGGTTCTCCTCCTCGTCGCCCACGGCCTGACGGTCCATGAACTCAAGCCCCCAGCTCAGGTACTGTCCGAAGAGGTTGTGCTTTTCAAATCCCGCCGAGGAGATCCAGGATGCGGCGCTGTTGTCATAGTGGCTGGCGATATACGCCGTCCAGTCGCCCGGCCGCTTCAGGGCGGACTTGACGCCGATGCCGTAGGCCGAGAGGCTGGGCCCGGTCAACCAGTAATACCGGTCACTCTTTAAGAAAAGGGGGACATCATACAGGCCGTGGTAGAACGGCACGAGACGCACGCTGAGCCGGCGCGGATACCGGTTGTTCATGCGGTCGAGGTCCAGGATCCGGCCGCTGGGGTCTGCCTCGGCCTCGACGACCTCGCGGCCGGCGTCAAGAGGGATCGGCTCCCGGGACGCCGCGCCCTTGAAAGAGACGGTCTCCTGGGTCCCGTCGCGGTAGCGCAGCCGCACGTCGAGCGGCATGCGCACGTCACCCACCTTCTCGAGGACGAGGCGTCCGCCGCGCCGGAAGATCCCGTAATCGCAGACGGCGGCCTGATACAGCCACGCGTCAAAGAACCACGAGAGGTCCTGCCCGCTCACTTCTTCGGCGAGCGCGATAAAATCACTGACGCGGGCGATGCGGAAGCGGAACCGCTCGGCGTAACGGCGCATGAGCGCGTCCATCTTCTCTTTACCGATGAGCTCCGCGAGCATGCCCACGACCTGCGAGCCCTTGCCGTAGGCCACGGTGAAGATGAGGCTCGGCTCGTAAAAGCTCGACGACTCCTGGATGATGGCCGCGTCCCAGCCCTTTTTGGCGAAGTACCAGTAGCGGTAGGCCCTTACGTCGTCAAAAGACGGGTTCGGGGCGATCCGCTCCACCCACCGGGGCACCTCCACGACCTTCGCGTCCGGACCGTACTTGTCCTTGAAATACTCGAGCGTTGCGTACGAGTTGATGCCCTCGTCGAGCCACACCTCCCGGTACTCGTCGTTGCCCACGACGTTGTACCACCACTGGTGGCCCGTCTCGTGGACGACGAGGAACTCGAAGGTGCGGTCCAGGAGCGTGGGCATCCGGTAGGCGCGCGTGTCGATGAAGATGAGCCCCGCATTCTGGCTGCCGCCGTAGCCCAGATAGACCGGCACGATGGAAAACTTCTTGTACGGATACGCGCCGAAGCGCCCGCCGTAATACGCCAGCATGTCGGCGGCGTAGGACGCGGCCTTGACGGCCTGGCGCTCGTCCTTTTCGAGGTAATACGACGCGATGGTCACGCCGTCGCGCTCGATGCGGTGGCACGCGTAGGCGTCGCTGACGGCCAGGGTCAGCTCGCGCAGCGGCGCCGAGCTCTTCAGGTGCACCGTCTTGACGCCGGAGACCGTGATCGCACCGGCCTCCTCATCGCACCCCGAGACCACCTCGAAGCCTTCCGGCACCTCGATGGTCAGCGCGTACATCGCCGCGTCGCTGACATAAGGCATGTGCAGGAGATAGTCGGGGTGCTTCTGCCATGCCCCGTCGTCGTGCGCCGTGAGGAGCGGATACCAGCGGTTCAGGGCAAAGACCTCCCCATGCCGGCCGAAGCGGCCCAGACGATGCGGGACCTTCACCGTAAAGTCCATCCCCAGGATACACGTCCCGGCCGCCGGGCAGGGCTCGGCCAACTCGACCCTCAGGAGCGTTGCGTCCTGCCCCTCGACGCAAAAAGAGAGGTCTTTCTGCGTGCCGTCTTTCAGGGAAGTGACGGTGAGCGCCCCCTGCTGAAAGCCGTCCGGGAACGGGTCCGCCTTGAAGTAGCTCGCGAACTTATAGAGGTTGCGCTTCTCGCGGGGCGAATACCTGTGGTTCGGATAGATGCGCAGGTAGACCTCTTTGAGCGGTGCGCCCGTGTCATTGCGGAACGACAAGGTCTGGTGCGCCGTCAGGGTCGCCGCCTTCGGATCGAACCGGGCGCTGATCTCATAGCGGACATCCTCAAACGCCCCCGCCCCCTGCGCGGCGACGAAAAGAGCCGCAACGGCGATAAAGACAGCACGTCGCAAACCGAAGCAGACGGCGAAAAACTTCGTCTGCGGAAAAGAAAACCTCCCTGTCCTGCATAGTTTAATCATATAGCGACCTTTGCGGACTATGTATCTTCTCCCAGCGGACAGACATCGCAGCGGGGCTTGGTCTTCTTGCAATAGTCCTTGCCCAGGCGCACGATCAGGGCGTGAAATTCGTTGAAGAGCGGCTCGCGCATGGGCAGGTGATCCATGAAGATCGCCTGCAGGTGGTCGTAGTCGATGTCTTCGGCGAGGAGACCGTGCCGGCCCAGGACCCTTTTCGTGTAGGCGTCGACGACAAAGACGGGCTTCTTGAGCGCGTACAGAAGGATCGAGTCCGCGGTCTCCGGGCCGATGCCGTTGACGGCCAGGAGCTCTTGCCGCAACGCCTGCGCCGGACCGCGACGCATCCGGCGCCAGCTGCCGCCGTAGTTACGGTCGAGGTAACGGATAAAATGTTTCAGGCGCCGGGCCTTTATATTAAAATAACCGGCCGGCCGGATCAGGCGGGCCAGCCTCCTCTCCGGGACCGCCTTGAGCGCCGCAAACGACAGGCAGCGGGCCTCTCTTAACGCGCGGATCGCGCGGGCCACATTGCTCCAGTTCGTATTCTGCGTGAGGATCGCGCCGACGCTGATCTCAAGGGGCGTGCGGCCCGGCCACCACCCCTGGGGCCCCAAGGCGCGGTACAACCGCTCATACATGCTCAAAAGCCTGGAACGCACGCGTCTCACTCTCCGTTCAAGGACAGAGGATTGAAGTCCTCGATGGCCAAGAGGGCATAAGCGGTCGCCGCCACCGAGCCGGTCGCGTGGCCCCGCGGCGTGTGCCAGCCGTGCCCCGTATCGACGAGCTCTTGCGAGGCGTAAGGCAGGCAGAAATCGCCCTGCCCTACCGGTGAAGGGCTCGTGACGACCATCTTCGTGAGCTCGGAGAGCCCGTTACGCACCAATCCCCTGTAGTGCCGGGACATGCCGGCCGCACCCGCCTCCTCGTGGTAGTCGGCCATGATCTGAAAGGCCAAGATCATCTGGGACGACCACTCACAAGAGACGACCCCGCCGCGCGGCAGGTGCTTGTCTTTGGCAAAATCAAACCCCTTGACGCGCACGCTCGTGCCGTCACCCTTCTTGAAGTTCGTCGAGACCGAACACTGCTCTATGGCAAACGCGACGATCTGGTCCGGGTCCATGCCGATCTCTATCAGGGTGCGCGGCCCCACGGCCGCAATGGACCACGCGTACGTGTCCGTTGCGATGGTCGCGTCGCCCTTGCCGCGCTTGACGGGCGGATCCGCCAGCCGGCTGTACGCGTTCTTGTCGAGCCAGGCAAGCGTCCGGCGGGCGCGTTCGCTGTAACGGGCCTCGCCGGTGACGGCGGCGAGCATCTCATAAAAGGCGTACGCGTCCAGGTTGTGCTCCGTGCTGTACCACGTCACCTTCGGACCGCCCCGGATGCCGCCCTCGTCGTCGGTGAGGGTCTCGAGCCACGCGGCGATGTCCGTGGCGAGATCCAGATAACGCCTGTCCTGCGTCCGGTGCGTGTACTGCAGGACGGCCAACCCCAGCCAGATATTCGGGCCGGCGTGGGCGACGTACTCCGCCGGCTCCCCTGTGGCCGCATAATAGGCATTGATAACGGCGCCCCCGTCGATGCGCCCGGCCGCGCGGTAAAAATCAAATATCTGCCGGGCGTGATCCGCCTGCCCTCTCAGCGTGAAGACGGTCGCCGCCAGGGCCTGGTCATAGGTAAAGGCCCAGTCCCTGACAGCGGCATCCCCTTCAAAACTCGCCAGCAGGCCCGTGCGGCTGTTGCGATGCACCAGGAGCCAGCGATAAAACCGGTCGACGAGCTGCGCCTGGGCCCCCTGGGCCTCGTGGGCCGCGATCTGGGCCTGGCGGTCGACCTCGAGGGCCTGCTCCTTGAGCTCCCCGATATCCTTCTTCAGCTGGTCCTCATACTTCCTGTAAAAATCGAGTGACGCCCGGAGCACGGCGGCCTCTTTCTTGTCCCGCATGCTCGTCATCTCGGCCTCGCGGGCGAGGCTGTTGATCTGGCGATCGGCCTGCGTGAGGTCGGACTCCATCTCATCGAGCTTGGCCGCCAGGTTCTCCCGGTCGCGCGCGAGGACCTGTTGATGGGTGAGCTGGGCGCTGAGGCGGCGCAGGAGCCTCTCGTTCTCCAGGCGCAGGCGCGTGTTGTGGAACGTCACCAAGGCCAACCCCAGCGTCAAGACCAAGGTGAACGTGACCGTCGCGGCCTTGAGAAAACGGCGCACGCCGATATACCGGCGCATCCGGACCAGGTCCTTGCGGTCGATCTGCTGATAATCGAGGCCCGCCACGTACGTGTTGACCAATCCCTCCTGCACGCAGCGCAGCCAGACCGGCCGGGCGGCGGCGCGGATGTTCGCCGAGTAGGGGATGTGGACCTGCAGGACGAGACAGGTGCTGGCGACCCCGAGACGGCGCACGTCGTCGGGATGGACCAGCCGCATCGTCAGGCACAGGCCGCCGTCGCTGACGTCCTGGGTGAAGCCCTGGCGCCAGTCGGTGCGCGGCCGCCCCTCCTCGTCCAGGAACTGGAACTCGACGGGGAATATCTGGTCGAGGCGCCGGTAGCGCCGGCGCTCCGGACCTCGCTCCCGCTGCGGTGGGGTCCTGTTAGATCTCATAATCCAAAGGGGGCGTAAAGGCACGCGCCATGCGCAGGCGCGCTCCCATGGGTGGATGGTCATAGAGAAAGATCTCGACCCAGCGCGCCGGCGCGAACTGGGCGAGGTTCTTCGTACCGAGGCGCTGCATCATCGCGATGAAGACATCAGGCCGGCCGGTGGCGCGCAGGGCGAAGGCGTCGGCACGGCGCTCCAGAAGGCGCGAGAAGCCGTTCTGGACCGGCAGGAGGAACAGGCCCGCGCCCAGCAGGATAAGGAGGAACAACGGCAGGTTCGCGATGTCGCTCATCGCGACAAAACCCAACCGCGCCGAGAAGTGCGTCATGAAGCGATGGGCGACGAAAAAAGACAAGAGCGCCGCGCCCAGGCCGAAGAACAACAGCGACCACGTGTCGCGGTGGCGGGTGTGGCCGACCTCGTGGGCCAGGACCGACTCGACCTCTTCGGGAGCGAAGTCCTTGACGAGCGTGTCGCTCAAAAAGATCTTCTTGGCCCGGCCCCAGCCGGCCACCATCGCGTTGGCCTTGACGGTCTTGCGCGAGAAATCGAGGACGAAGATGTCTTTGAGAAGGATGCCCTGGCCGGCGCAAAAGACGCCCAGCCGGTCGCGCAGGGGGCCGCCGGCCAACGGCGTGACCTTGAAAAAAAGCGGCAGGACAAAACGGGGGAAGACGCGGCTGATGACGACCGACACGACAAACCAGAGGCCTGCCGCTGCCAGCCACCACGTCCGGGGAAAAACCGAAAGAAAATAATAGACACCCTCAACGAGGAGGAGGGCCACGAAAAAGGCGATCAGGGACTTTTTGAGGTCATCCGCCAGCCACGCCGTGAACGGCGCCCGGCTCAATCGGAACCGGTGCTCCCAGACATAACCCTCGAAATAATCCAGGGGGAAACAGACGCACCAAAAGATGACGCTGAAGGCCGCGAGGTACAGGGCGTTGATGGAGAAAAAGTCGTCGCGCACCGGCAAAAGCATCCGCTTGAGGGAACGCGACCAGCCGGTGGCCAGGAACAGGACCAGGAACCCCGCCTGCAGGAAGAGGTGAAAAAGAAACAGGCGATTCTTCATCGCCTGGTACCGCTGTGCCGACGTGGACGTCAGGTTATCTCTTTCTTTTTCGGGCATGCCTAACGCGGACGGTTCGCTGGTCCATCTGCCGGACAAACTCTCCGAAGCGCTCATCGCGCCTCAGGTTGCTCAGATCGGGATCACGGCTCATGTACTGAAAATCATCATACCCCAGGTGCACGGCCCTCTTGATGGCCACGAGCGAGCTTGCGACATCCCCCAGGAGAGAAAGGCTGCACGCCAGGTTGTAGTGGACGACCGGGTTGTCCGGCCGCAACCGGGAGAGCCGTCGGTCCACCTCAAGACCCTTGCCGTAAAGCCCCTTGCGCGTGTAGATCTCCCCGAGGACGATCAGCGCATCGACATATCGCGGGCGGCGCCTCAGGAGGGCCTCATAGAAGGCCATCTGGAAATCAAGGTCCTCAGGGTGTCTCTTCTTAGCGGGCATCGTCCCTTTCCACCTCTTCCAAGACAACGTGCTGATTGACGGACGAGGCGATCGCCTCTATCTTCTCTTTGTACGCGGGGTACTCCGCGACCGGGATCTCGCGGACCTTGGTGCGGCGCACGCTCGTGAGCGAGAGGCTGCCCGGCCGCGTCTCGTAATGCTGGGAAAAGTCAAACCAAGGCGTCGTGACGTCGACGTCCGGCGGCACATATTTTACCGCAAGATGATCGGGCAATGCAACCTCTATCCGGTCAGTGTACTGATCAAGGATGGGCTGCGCGATCGGATAACGCCGCTTCTCCTTGAAGACGCCGGCCGTATCCCAGTAGCCGAACTTGTTCAGGATGCGGATGGGACCGGCTTCAATGAAGTACTTCGGCGCCGAAAAGGTGTAGGACAGGGTCACGGCCGCGTCCAGGTCCTCGACGCCCGAGATCTGATAGTCCGTGAGCTCGGCCTTGTCGGCGAACCCCCGCACCCGCTGCTTCAATCCCTCCTCGATGAAGATCGGCATGGTATATTTCAACCAGTGCCGCTGGGACTGACGGTAACTGCCTGTCGTGTCGACCGAGCGTGCGGCGTCGATCGACTCGTCCGGATGCACGCGGACGACCAGCCGGGCCGCGGCGCTGTTGAAGGAGGGCTCGAAGACGGGGGCGGTGACGAACTGGTAGCGGTCGGGGGTGAAGACCATGGTCGTGCGCCCCTGGTCCATGCCGGGCAGGTCGCCGAAAGAGACGACGGAACCCGTCGGGTCCATGAACACGAGTTCCCCGTCCAGCGGCAGGGCCGCGATCGCATGGTCGAAGAGAAGGCTGGGCATGTCCGTCTGCGTCGTCATGCTGTCCCACGTGCTGATGAGGACGGGGTACGCCTCGATCCCGGCCTCCCTGAGCATGGCGATAAGAAGGATCGCCTGGTCCTTGCAGTCGCCGTACTTGTTGGCGAAGACCTCTGTCGCCTGATGGGGCTCGTAGCCCGCGTCGCCGTAACCCACGGACACGTAACGGACCTCCTGGGCGCAGAAGTTGTAGATCGCGCGGGCCTTCTCGCGCGGCGTCCCCTTGCCTGCGACGAGGGCAGCCACCTTCTCCCTGATCGCCGCGTCCGGCTCCATCTTGTCCCGGTACAGCCCCCGCCACCACCGGTAGATCTCGTCCCAGTCGGAATAGGTGGAAAAAAGTATGTACGGGTTCACCCGCGAGGGCGGCGGCATGCTCGCCTCCGGGATGATCTGCGGCACGTCGCGGAACTCCATGAGATACCGGCGGCGGCCTGCCTCTTCAACGACCCGCGGGGCAAGGTCATAGCCGTACGTGTTGTAGGCGGCGTTCACAATCTTGGTGTGCAGGGTGCGGGCCGCGGGGATGCTGATGACGCAACGCTGCAGGAGGATAGGCTCGTCGCTCTGCAGCCAGTATATGCTGTGGAAGTTCTTCTTATCGGCCAGCTGGGCGCGCGTCAGCCGGAACGCGTACTCGATGACCGACCCGGATGCCACCTCCGGCATCGACAGGATGCGCACGCGCGCGTTGCTGTACATGGGAAAATTCAGATACAGCGAGACGTCGCGGATGTTCTTGTCGCCGACCGAGACGACCGTCCCGTCCGGCCGGATCGTGCGGGCAAAAAGGACCTCCAGCTTCTCATACGTCGCGTCATACCTGAGGCTCACCTCGCCGAAGGCGTCCTTGCCCCGGTCGTTCAGGATCTTGACGACGGAGTGCACGGCGCTCTCCAAACGGTCATCCTCGGTCAGGGCGACCGTCTCATCGACGAGAAGGATGAGGGCGCTCGCCTCCGGATAGGCCTCCTGGGAAGGACTCTCTTCGATGAGCCGGCGGACCTCGTCGGAGACGCCCGCGTAGGACGCGGCGCCGTTGCGCAGGTTGATGGCGAGCGCGCGCTGCCGGACCAACGGCCCCAGGCCGGGGTCCTCTTTGATCTTATCGTAAACACGCAGGGCCTGGTCGTAAAGATGGATCTCTTCGAGCGTCTGGCCGTACGCGTACAGATAGTCCGGCGGCCCGGCCTCCCCGAGACGGTTGAAGACCTCGAGCGCGCCGGTCGCATCGCCGCTTTTAAAGAGGCTCTGGGCGAAGAGCCGCTGGGCCTCCTCCCCGGACACCCCGCGCAAGGCCTCGACGGCCTCCTCGAAACGGCCGTGCCGGTAGAGGAACCGGCCGAGCTTGAGCTCGAGGCGCTCGCGCTCTTCGCGGCCTGACGCGAGCTTCAACGCTTCTTCATACAAGCCGACGGCGCGCTGGGACATCTTCGAGGCGGCCTGGGCAAAGATATCAGCCCGCCTCTCCTGCGGCCCCTCGGCGCTGCAGCCGGCCAGGACGACCATCATTATTATAGGTAAGAGTATCTTCTTCATGCGTCGTTGCCTTGCATTTTACACCCGAACGGCCTTTGTCTCAACGGCTTTGCGGTAAGATGTGAGCAGGCGCCGGGTCACGGGGCCGGGACAGACGGCCGGCATCTCCCTGGGGCCGAGCCGGCGCACCGGCACGATGCCGATGACCGCGTTCGTCACAAAGGCCTCCTGGCAACGCGCGAGGTCCCTGGGCGAGAGTGACGCCTGCCGGACGGGGATCTTCAGGCTCCGGGCCATGCGCACGACGGCCCGGCGCGTCACGCCGGGCAGGCACCCGCAGGCGAGGGCCGGCGTCAGGAGGCGGCCTTTGGCGACGAGAAAGACGTTCGTCCGCGTCCCCTCGACGAGCGCGCCGGCCGCGTTGAAGAAGAGCGCCTCGTCAAAGCCCTTGCGCCGGGCGCGAGTAAAGAGCGCCTCATAGAAGGCCCGCCGGGTGGTCTTGAAAGCGCTCAGGGGTGTGGGCTTAAACCGGCGGCGCTGCTCAAACATGACCTTATACCCCGAGGCCGGCAGGACGGCAAGGGGAAGGCTCGCGATAGCCAGCCGCATCGCCCCGCGCCGACAGGACCAGACCGCGCGCAGGCGGCAACGTCTCAAAGGGCTCTTGCGCACTAAAAGGCCTATGGCGCCGCGCACCACGCGGTGGGACGGCGGCCGCAGGCCGAGCGCCCGGCAGCCCGACGACAAACGCCGGAGGTGTTCCTCCAGAAGGAAGACCCTGCCGTCCTCGTAACGCATCGTCTCGATAAGGCCGATCCTCTCCATGCGTCACCCCTTGAGCGCCGCGATCAGCGCGGCCGCCTTCACCAGCGTCTCGTCATATTCAAAGGCGGGCTGCGAGTCGCTCACGATCCCGCCGCCCACGTGAAAAGAGACCTGGCCCGGCTGCCACAACAGGGTCCGGATCAGGACGCTCATCTCCATGGTGTCGTGAAAGCTCAAATACCCCAAGGCCCCGGTATAGAGCCCCCGCGCCTCGGGTTCCAGCTCCTCGATCACCTCCATCGCGCGGATCTTGGGACACCCCGTCACCGACCCGCCGGGAAAACAGGCACGCAGGAGATCGATCCTGTCCTTGGACGGGTGCAGCGTGCCCGTGATCTGGGCCGTCGCCTGATACACGCCGGCGTAGCGCTCGATCGCGCGCAAGGTCTCGACGCGCACGCTCGCGTAATCGCACACGCGACCCAGGTCATTACGCTCCAGATCCACGATCATCAGGAGTTCCGCCCTCTCTTTTTTATTGCGTATCAGTTCTCGGCGCAGCCGCCGGTTGACGGCGCTGTCGGCGGTGCGCGGACGCGTCCCTTTCATCGGCCGCGTTACCACCCGCCGGCCATCGCACCTCAGGAACCGTTCCGGCGAAGCGCTCAAGACGGCCTGATCCTTATCGCGCAGATAGGCGCCGAAGGAGACGGGAAAGCACTGCGCCAGACGCCGGTAGAGACGCCACGGATCGAAACAGGCCGCTGCGTGGAACCGCTGGGCCAGGTTGACCTGATAGATGTCGCCCCGGGCGATGAACTCCTTGGCGCTGCGGACCGCGGCCCGGTAGCGGGCCGGCGTGAAGTTGGAAGAGAGCGGCCCCAAGAGCCTGCCTGTCTCCTGCCGCCTGCGTGCCGGCACAAGGCCGCGCTCCAGCTTTGTCAAAGCGCGGCCGAGGCGTTCCTGTGCCCGGCGCCGGCGCAGGGAGCCGCGCGTCTCGGGAAAACCCGTTGAGAAAACGGTAAGCCGGCCGGTCTGATGGTCCTTGATAAGAACCGTATCGTAAAAAGCGAACGAGAAGAGCGGGGTCGCCGCGACCGGGGCATGCCGGCGCCGAAAACGTTCAAGGGAAAAACCGAGGTCATAGGCCAGAAACCCGACGGCCCCGCCCAAAAAGGGGACAGGCTGCTTTTCCAAAAAGAAGCCTGTCCCCTTTTGGAATATCCCCTTCTGGAAGGTCCTGTTCCCGCCGAGCCGCCACCGCCCGAGGAGCAGCCGCAGGACCTCGAAGGCCGGCTGCCGGAGTGTCCGCGTACGGCCCTCTTCCTGGACGGTACAACCCTCCTTGTGGGGCGTGACCGTGCAAAAGGGGTCGCTGCCGAAAAAAGAGTAGCGGCCCATGCCGGCCACGTTCAGGCCGCTCTCGAGCAAAAAGGGTCTCGCGTCCCCCTCCAACCCCTCAAACAAGACGTGCAGGGGTGTCGCGTCCCTGATCGTGACATAGGCGGCGTGGTTCATGGCACCGGAGAGGCGCAATAGGATATCGGCGTGGCGACGGGCTTCATCAACAGCTTGCTCTTTCTCAGATTCGGCAGACCGGCGTCGTCCATGATGTTGATCAGACGGTACGGCAGCGTCCGCGCCAGGGCGCTCGCGATGAACTGGGCGAGGCCGGGATACCGGGGATCCGTGACCTCAAAGGAGACACAGAAGACCTCGGCAGAGATGGCATCCCCGGCCGTAAAAGCGATGATCTGCCCGTCCGCCTCCGCGACCTTGACCACGGCACCGAGCCCGAGCAGGGACGCGAGCATGTGTTCCAGCGCGCGCCGGCTCTCCTCGAGCATGTGCCGGTAGACCGGGTCGTCATACTTGGCGCGCCGGCCCTGCGCCCAGCGCCGGTACAGCGCAAGGACCCCCCGCCGGTCACGCGGCCGGTAGTCGCGAAACCGGGCGTCGACGCTCTTGACGAAACGGTTATACAGGTTACGGCGGTGCTTGAGCCGCTCACCGCGCAGCAAGGCCGCATCAGGTTGTCTGAGGATATACTCCGGCCCCTTCTCATAGATACGCCAACGCAACCGCCTGAAAAGAGCCAAGTCCTCATCGGCGAGGTTTTCGATGCGCGAGACCGGGCTGTCGCTGCCGTTGACCCCGGCCATCAGCGCGCTGCACGCCTCCAGCGTCGCGGCGTCGAAACGGCCCAGCGGCGGGACCGGCATAAAGCGATCTATCCCGCCTCCGGCGGGGTTCATCCCGTCTCCGGCGGGGTTCATCCCGCCGGCCTTACGGTCCCCCCCAGGGGCCTTGCGGTCTCCCCGGGGGACCTCACGGCCGTCATAAAAGAGACACAGGGCTCCGCGTACCGTGCCTGCGCGCAGATCAAAGAAGGGCCGCCACAAAAAGAGGTTGAGGAGCGAAAAACCGGAGAGGACGTGCGGTTCCCGGTACAGATACCTTCTGAGCAAGGGGGCATCGCCCGGCGTCAGACGGCGCAACCGTACGG
>CAZDLS010000003.1:0-33441 GCA_964506425.1 uncultured Planctomycetia bacterium
CGCCGAGCAGCGCGTCGCAAACCGAAGCAGACGGCGAAAAACTTCGTCTGACGGGTGAGGGACCCCGTCCGGCCGAGCCAAAAGGTCAGCCGCCGACGGCCGACATGTCAAAGTCGCGGCTGCAGACGAACTTGTTCAAGTCCTTCTTGCGCAGGGCCGCCTCGGCGATGAGCCGGTCGAGCGCCTCGGCGCGGCCGGCGCGCAACGGGCCGGCCAGGTCAAAATGGTGATCCGAATGAAGGCACGGGTAGAGCCTTCCGTCGGCCGAGAGGCGCAGGCGGTTACAGGCGCCACACAGGGAGCCGGTGACCGAGCTGATGAAACCGACGCACAGGGCGGTGCCGCGCAGGCGCGCATAATGCGCCGGTCCGGCCAACGGGTCCCGGCCCGTGTCCTCAAGGGGGCCAAATTTTTCTTCGATGGTCCGGCGCACGAGCGCGTTCGGGATGAAGTGGCCGTGGAAGATACGGCTGCGCCGCGAGGTGGGAAAATATTCGATGAAACGCACAATGAGGCCGTGGCGCAGGCCCCAGGAGACGAAATCGACGATCTCGTCGTCGTTGAAACCGCGGATCAAGAGGACATTGAGCTTCACGCGGCCGGGGCAGCAACGCGCGGCCTCGAGGATGCCCTCCTTGACGCGGGACAGGACGGCGCGGCCTGTCATCTTGGCAAAACGCCTGGGCTGCAGGGTATCGAGGCTCACGTTGACGTGCGACAACCCGCGGCCGGCGAGGTCCGCAACGCACGAGGCGAGCTTCCAGCCGTTGGTGGTCATCGATAAACGCTCGAGCGTACCCGGCGCCGTGAGCCCCTCGAGCAGCGAACCCACGTCTCTCCTCAAGAGCGGCTCCCCGCCGGTCAGGCGGATGTGCCGAATGCCGTGGCGGCAGAAGACCTCCGAGAGAAAAAGGATCTCTTCGCGCGTGAGGACCGCGCTTTTCTCCAGGAAACGCAACCGCTGCGACGGCGCGCAGTAAAAACAGTCAAAGTCGCAGCGGTCGGTCAAGGAGACGCGCAGATAGGTGCAGGCGGCGGCGTTCATAACGGTATCCTCAAAAAGGGCACGGCCGTGCCCTTGCCGGCCTTTGCCTGCGTCTCTTTTAAAACATAGAAGACATCGGCCTCTGCGGCGGCCCGCAGGTCTGAGCTGTCGCAAAAACGCAAAGGCGTGATCACGCGGAGGCGCGCCCTTGCAGGGCGACCCTCTTTCTCTTTCAGGCGGCCGGGCAAAAACGACAACCGGCCGCTATCGTTGCCCGTTGCCTTAGCGAGAACGCCCTTCTCAAAGAGTGTCTGCGCCGGCCGGCCCATGAGGCGCTCGAGGACCGGCTTGACGAACAAAAGGAACGTCACGAGGCTCGAGACGGCATTGCCCGGCAGGCCGAAGACAGCGCACCGGCCGCGGGTACCGAACAGCACGGGCTTGCCCGGCCTGATGCGCACCTTGTGAAAGAGGATGCGCACGCCCAGCTTCCGCAACATGGCCGGGACGTAATCCTTCCGTCCCATCGAGACGGCGCCCGTGACGACCAAGACATCATGGCGCAGCCCCTGCGCCAGCCTCTTTTTCAAGGCCGCCGGCCGGTCTTTGACGCAACCGAGATACAGGCCCTTTATCCCCAAGCGGTCCAGGGCCGCCAGCAGCATCGGTGCCGAGGCATTGCGGACCTGTGTCGGCCCTGCGGCCCGGCCGGCCTCGACGATCTCATCACCCGTCGAAAGGACGGCGACGCGGGGCGGCCGCAGGACACGCACGCGCGTCACGCCCTGTGAGGCCAAAAGACCGATGCGCGCCGCGTCCAAGGACGCGCCTCTCCTCAAAAGAGACGCCCCCCTTTTAAAATAACTTCCCCGCCGCGTAAAATTTTCACCCTTTTTGACGACGGTCTGCATAACAGCGCAATCGGCGGACAAGAGCCAGACGTCCTCTTTTTTCGCCACCGCGTCAGCGCCCTTCGGCAGCATCGCGCCCGTCGCTATCGCGGCGCATGTGCCCCTCTGGAGCACCTCACGCGGCCTCTTTCCGGCCGGGACCTCCTCGATGATGCGCAAGGCGGCACCGGCCTTTTTGACATCCGAGGCGCGCACGGCGTAACCGTCAAAGAGCGACCGGTCAAAGGCCGGCGCGTCGGACACGGCGCGGACATCCTCTGCCAGGACCCGATAACGGCTCTGTGCAAGGTCCGCGCGCATCGTCTTGGGTGAAACGCGGTGCCTGCGGTGCCTCATGACGATCTGCCAGGCGCTTTGTAAGGGAATCAAGAAAGGCTCCTTCAGCAGATGCGCGGCAGTTGGTCCTGTTCCAACATGGGCAACAGACGGCCGGCGCCCACGCGGGTAAAGAGGTGCACCGCGCCCCGGTGGCCGCCGACGACGCGGCCGATGAGCCGGGCCTGCGGCCCCATCGCCCTCTTGACCTTGGCCGTGTCCTTCCCGTCGACGCAGCAGACGAACCGGCCCTCGCAGGAGATATAGAGAGGATCGAACCCCAGCACATCACACATCTTCCTGACGGCCGGCCGCACAGGAATATCCTCTTCGCGGACCTCGATACCCGCCCGGGAGACCCGCGCGATCTCATTCAGGGTCGTGGCCAGGCCCCCGCGCGTCACGTCGCGCAGGAAACGGATCCTCTTCGACGCGGCCAGGCACCGGCCGACAACACCGTTGAGAGGGGCGACATCGCTCTTGATGTCCGCCATGAACCCCATCTCGTGCCGGGCCTTGAAGATGGCCATGCCGTGCTCCGCGATGCCGCCGTTGACCAGGATCGCGTCGCCGGGCCTCGCGCGCACGCCCAAACGGTTAAAGTATCGGATCACGCCTATCCCCGACGTATTGACAAAAAGTTTGTGTGCCGCGCCCTTCTCCACGACCTTGAGGTCGCCGGTGACGATGGAGACGCCCGCCCGCCGGGCCGCCTTTTGGATGGAACGCGCCACCCGGTCCAGGACGCGGACCGGCAGCCCTTCCTCGCAGATGAGGCCCAGCGACAAAAAGAGCGGCTGGGCGCCCTTCATCGCGAGATCATTGACCGTGCCCAAGACAGCGAGGGAGCCGATGTCGCCCCCGGGAAAAAAGAGCGGGTCCACCACATAGGAATCCGTGGTGAAGGCGAGCCGTTCGCCGCCGATGCGGACCTCCGCGGCATCCGCCCTCTCGTCGAGGATCTCGTTGGAAAAGTGCGCGGCCAGGCGGTCCACGAGCGCGTGCATCAGCCGGCCGCCGTTGCCGTGCGCCAGCGTTATGCGTTCATCGCGTGCCATGGTCTCATTGCCCGTAATGGTAAAAAGCCGCGCACGTCCCTTCCGAGGAGACCATGCAGGGCCCGACAGGGTGCTCGGGGGTGCATTTTTTTCCAAAGAGACGGCAGTCGGCCGGCGTCTTGACCCCGCGCAAGACATCGCCGCACAGGCAGCCGGCAGGCTCCTTGCCTGCCGCGACGCGCACGGGCCAGCGCCGGAGCGCGTCAAAATCCCTGAACGCGCGCCGGAACGCGAGGCCGCTCTTTTTGATCACGCCCAGACCGCGCCATTGCGCCGTCGCCGGCTCAAAGACCGTATTCAGGAGCTGGCGGGCCTTGATATTGCCCGCGGGCCGCACCGCCCTTGTGTATTCTATCACAACGCGGGGCCGGCGCGTACGAAGAGCCCGGACCAGCGTCCCGATACCCTTGAGGATGTCGGAGGGCTCAAATCCGGTGATGACACAAGGTCTCTTGAAACGCCGGACGATCTTCTCATAAGGCCGGCTGCCCGTGATGACGCTGACGTGACCCGGACAGATGAAACCGTCGATGCGGACCGCCTCCGAAAGGAGAAGCGCCTCAAGGGCCGGAAAGATAAGCTTGAAATGCGGGAGGACCGAAAAATTGCGGATGCCTTTTTTGCGGGCCTCCAGGACGGTAGCGGCGACGGTGGGCGCTGTCGTCTCAAACCCCACGCCCATGAAGACGACGTCGCGCCGGGGGGTGCGGCGGGCGATCTCGAGCGCGTCGAGGCAGGAGTAGACGATGCGGATGTCGCGGCCTTCTCTCTTTAAATCCTGCAAGCTGCCGCGGGAGCCGGGCACGCGCATCATGTCGCCAAAGGTCGTCAGGATGACGCCTTTTTGGCGGCCGACCGCGGCCGCGCGGTCGATGTCATGCCCTGACGTCACGCACACGGGACACCCGGGCCCTGAAAGGAGCGCGATCCCGGGGGGCAGGATCTTTTTGATGCCCGCCCGGGCGATCGCCATGGTGTGCGTGCCGCAGACCTCCATCAGCCGGATAGGGTCCCTATTCATGAAACCCCTCCTGACGTGCCGGAGGATGCGCGCAAAGCCTTCTTGAGTTCCTCGAGCGCGCGCTGTGTCTCTTCGGCCTCCTGCCGCGTCACCTTACCGATGGCAAAGCCAGCGTGGACGAGGACGTGGTCGCCGACCGCAACGCGGCTGAGGATCCCCAAAGAGACCCTCTTCTTGACGCCGCCGAAGTCGACGAGCGCCTCCCCTTTCTCGATCTTCTCGACCTTAGCGGGAACGGCCAGACACATAGTATTGCCCCCAGGCGATGTTCCAATCGTTCACGGGCAGGCGCTCGTTGGTGAAGACGCTGAACTTGAGATCTTGAAGCCCCTGTGCCGCGCGCGAGACCAGGTACCGGTTCGCAAAGACCCCGCCGCTCAAGGCGACCTTCCGGACGCCGGCCGTGCGCGCCAGGCGCCGCACCGTCGCGACGATGATATCCGCCATCGCGTTGTGGAACCGGGCGGCGATCACGGCTGTCGGCACCCTCTTCTTCAGGTCAGCGCACATCCCGGCGAAGACCGGCCGCGTGTCGATGACAAGAGCGCCGTCCTGGCGGCTCACCTCATGCGCATAACCCGCGGCCACACCCTCGCGGCAAAGCCGCTCCAGCTCGATAGGCCCCTGGGCCTCATAAGAGGCGCGGGTGCACACGCCCAGGAGCGCGGCCGCGGCATCAAAGAGCCGGCCTGCGCTCGAGGTGAGCGGCATCGGGATATCCGCGGCCAGCATCGCCTGCACCGCATCCCGGTCCGCCTTCTTTATGCCTTTCAAGAATGGCAGGGCGGCATCGCCCAGGATGCTCAGGACCATGCGCCACGGCTCGGCCACCACGCGGTCGGCGCCCGGCATCTTCCAATATTTGAGGTGCGCCAGCCGCCGGAATCCCCGCCTGCCGACGAGGAGGAACTCCCCTCCCCATATCCGGCCGTCCGTGCCGTATCCCGTGCCGTCGAAAGAGACGCCCAGGACCGGCGGGGCAAGGCGGTGTTCCTGCATGACGCTCGCGATATGGGCGTGGTGGTGCTGGACACCGACCAGACGGGGCGCGCGCCCCTTGGTCCCGCGGACTTTAAATCCCGGGCCTTTAGCCTGCCACGTCTCGCGCGCGAAGCGCGTCGAAAAATAGCCGGGGTGAAGGTCGCAGGCGACGACCGTCGGCCTGCGCCGGCCGAGGCGGGAGAAGATACCTGCTTTATATTTAAGGTAAGGGCCGAGCCCGGCGAGGTCGGTGAGGCGGGGGCCGGCGAGGAGGCGCCGGCCGCGCGCGATGAGAAAGCTGTTCTTGATGTCGGCCCCGGCGGCCAGGAAGATCGTCTCCATGGCTAGGTGATATCAAAAGACACCACTTCGATGCGCGTGCCGGGAAAGAAGTTCATCTCGAGCGCCGCGTTCTCCAAGAGCGTCCCCTTGGCGAGGACGTTGAACGTCTCGCGGAAAGACTCTTCCTTCACGCCCAGGAGGAGGCCCAGCTTGAGCCGCACCTTCGAGACGGCCTTTCCCCCCTCTTTTGCCGCATGCTCGGATATGCCTTTGATGATGGGTTCGATCAGGTGGGACTCGTGCATGGCAGGACCTCCTTCACATTCTCTTCGATCATCCCTAATGTCTCCTGGACGCTCGCCGAAAGGGGATCGCCGAGCGCCAGCTTCTCGGGCTGGACCCCCAACAGATAGATGCGCGCCCGCGTCCAGGCCTTGAGATATTCGATGAACATCTTCGGCGAGAGGTCGTGCGTCGAGAGGCCCGCGCGGCCGATCTCCTCTTCTTTCAGGATCTCCCAGGCGCCGGCAGGCCTCTCCAAGTGGACGGCGTCGACGAGAAGGACCGTATCCGGCGCCTCCCGGATGACCGCGCCGGCGTAGGTCTCCGGGCTGCTTCCGGCATCGAGACACACGGCGCGCACCCTGTTTTTCAGGCGGCCGATCAAGGCGGGCCCCAGGCCGTCATCTCCCCGCAGGGGGTGACCGATGCCCACGATGACGACCTTGCCTTTTAAAAGAGACGCTAATCGGTCTTTCAAGGGGTTCTCTTCGACAGGAGGCCCGCGCTATTTCGTCGTCTGGGTCGTCTCTCTCCTGCAGCGCGCGCACAGGATCTTGACCCGGTCCGAGCGTCCCTGGTCCTTGACCATGGACAAGAGGTTCTCATCGATGATGCCCAGGCTCTCCAGGCGGGGTAGATAGAGGGTGGGGTTTGAAAATGTCAGTTCTCCCAGGCGCTCGGAGATCCACCGCAGGTGGTCCCGGCACGCGACGGGTGCGCCGCATATCTCGCAAAGGAGCAGCTCCTTGTCGATCGTCTCCTGACCTTCCTTCTTCCTGTCAAAAAAGGAGCACTCCCACTCATCGGACAACTTGATCCCCTGATGATCGGCGATACAGGCGGCTTCGCACTGGCCGCAGAAGATGCACGTGTCCCCGTAATGGATCATGGTCCGCTGGGGCGGGTCTGTGTCCGTCTTGTCCTGGTGCGCGATGGCGCCCACCGGACAGACCTCTTCACAGGCGCAACACCCGACGCACTTCTCCTTGTTGAACTTAGGCCTACCCCTGAAGTTCGGATGAGGCACATGGGGCTCCTTCGGGAACGCCGAGGTATACGGCCCCCGGATCAGGGCCCTGATGGCTTCGACCAACTCTCTGATTTTTGGATAACGCATGATGGCCCCTCGACGCGTGCTAAAAAAAATCAGGCCTCGCCCTCTTTGTCCTGGGCGTAGCGGTCGATGACGCTGCCCTCCCAGAGCTTGACCCCGGCCCGGTGCGCCCCGCGGGCGATGGCGTGCGCGGCCACCGGCGATGTCAACAGGATAAAGACGATGCACATCAACATCTTGATGCCGGCGGCGGTCCAGCCGACGACCAAGAACGCCCCAAAGAGGATGCTGCACGTCCCCATGGTCACGCACTTGGTGGCCGCCTGGAGACGGTTGTAGACGTCGGGCAGCCGCACCAACCCCAGACACCCCAAAAGGTCGAAGGTAAGGCCTACCGCCACGAAGATAAGACCGGCTATGCTATTCATCGAACCCCTTGCCTTCGAGATATTTTGAGAGCGCGAGCGTGCTGATGAAGCTCTGCAGCGCCCAGGCGATCCCGATATCGATATACCACGACCGGTGTGTCGAGATGGTGAGGATCGCGCACAACCCGACGATCATGATGCCGAGAATATCCACGGCGACGATGCGGTCTGCGCCCGTCGGGCCCCGTCCGACGCGATACAGACACAGGACGCACGCCAGGATAATGACATACATGGCCCGGCCCAGGAACCCGAGGTACGGCAGGTCCCGATAAAAGAGGAACGGCAGAGGCCGGGCGATAATAAGCGTCACGACGGCCGTTATGGAAACGGCGCCCGCGGTCCACATCAAGAGACTCGGTCTATTCTCTGTTTTCATGTCTGTCTACTCGAAGATCTTGCTTAGTATCTTCTCAAAACGTTCCACGATGATCCGCGTCGCCGCCTCGGTGTCCTGCGTCTTGACGTCGATCCAGTGGATATAGAGGATGCCGCTCGCCCGGTCCACGTCCACGCTCATCGTGCCGGGCGTCAGCGTTATGGAATTGGCCAGGAACGTCAAGGCCGTGTCCGACTTGAGGGTCGTGCGGACCTTGACGATCCCCGGAGAGATCGGCAGGCGCGGATGGATGACGCGGTAGGCCACATCGATATTGGCCTTGACGACCTCCCAGAAGAAGACGGGCAGGTACTGGAAGAAGAAGACCCAGTACCGATGCGGATGCTTCAGGAGATACGGCCGCTGGATAAAGAGGTCACCCGTGAGGTACGCCACGAGGGCCGCCACAAAGACGCCGACGAACAGATGCTGTGCGTCCGGCACCCAGTTGAGCAGCGCCCACACGATCAACGCCGTCAGGAACAAGACGATCCTCTTGTTCATCTTACACCACGCTCCTGAAGACCTCCGTGCCGTAACGCAGCCCCTGTAGGACCGCATCCGTCGCGCGGATCAAAAAGACCTCGCGGATACCGGGGACCAGAAGGGCCCCGCCCGCCACGCATATCAACGCCAACAGGACCATGGCGCAACGCATCATGAAGGGCACCTCGACGACACCCTTCCCTTCTTGGCGCAACGGCCCGAAGAACGCGTACTTCATCACCTTCGTGAAACTGGCCAAGGTCAGCAGGCTCGCCAGGACCGCCCAGAAGGCGTACCCGAAACGGCCGGCCTGGACCGCCGCGAGGATGATCAAAAGCTTGCTCCAGAAACCGTTAAAGGGCGGGATGCCGGCGATGGACATAGAGGCCACCAGGTTCGTCGCGCCCGTGACGGGCATCCGGTGCATCAGCCCGCCCATCTTCCTTAGGTCGCGCGTGCCCGTCGCGTACTCGAGCGACCCCGAGTTCAAGAACAAGAGCGACTTGAAGATCGAATGGTTGAAGAGATGGAACAGCCCGCCCAGAACGCCCAACGGCGTGGCCAGACCCAACCCCAGGACGACGTACCCGATCTGGCTGATCGAATGGTACGCCAGGAGGCGCTTTAAGTCCCACTGGCCGATGGCCAAGAACACGCCGATCACCATCGAGAGCGCGCCCAGGAAAAGGAGCAAGGAAGAGACCTGCGGCGTCATGCCGATCACGTTGTAGAATATCCGGCACAGCGCGTAGACGCCCAGCGACTTGATGAGGACGCCCGAAAGCATCGCGGATATAGGCGCCGGCGCCGACGGATGCGCATCGGGCAGCCAGGCGTGGAACGGGACGAGCGCGGCCTTCAGGCCAAAGCCCATCAAGAAAAGGACGCTCACGAGGAGCATGATGTTCGAGGGACCCTTGACCGCCAAGACCCGGGCCATGTCCGCCATGTTCAGGGTCGAGGTGAAACTGTATAAAAAGACGATACCCAGGAGCACGAAGAGCGAGGCGACCGTGCCCATGACCGCGTACTTGAAGGCGGCCTCCAGCTCCTGCTTCCCGGTCCCGAAGGCGACGAGCGCGTAGCTCGCCACGGAGGCGATCTCCAAAAAAACGAAGAGGTTGAAGAGGTCGCCGGTCACGATGACGCCGTTCATCCCGGCGAGCATCAGGAGAAAAAGCGTCGTAAACTTCCACTTCGACGTGAACCGTTTCATGTAGTCGATGGAGAAGACGAAGACGAGGCAGGCGACGAGGTTGACCGTCACGAGCATGAAGGAAGCGAGGCCGTCGAGGACCAGGGCGATCCCGACGGGCGGCCTCCACGCGCCGACGCTGTACACGAGGACGCCGGCGAGACGCACGAGCCGCACCGCGACAAGGGAAAAGACCAGACATCCGAGCGTGCTGGCGACCCCCAGGAGGTCCGGCAATCCCTTGAAGCGCTTGCCCGCCAGCGACGTCAAAAACGCCCCGGCCAGCGGCAGGATGATGAAAAGGGGTACGATGTGAGCCTGCGGCGTCATCCTTTGAGCTCCCTGATCTTCGTGATGTCGAACGTGCCGTACTTGCCGTAGATCCTCATCGCCAACGCCACCAGAAGCGCCGTGGTCGCAAGGCCGATGACGATGGACGTCAGCACCACCGCCTGCGGCAAGGCGTCCACCATGTCCACGATGGGCGTGTCGGACGAGAAAATGGGCGAGCGCCCCTCCCACCGGTACCCCACCAGGATGAAGAAAAGGTTGACCGCATACTCGGCGATGATGATACCAACGATGATCTTGATGATATTGCGCTTGCGCAGGATGCAGTAAAGCCCGACGCAGAAGAGGGTAAGGCACAAGATGTAGGCGATCATCGTCTCTCCTCCGCCTCATACTTCAACAGGACCAGCGCCACGAATATCGCGAAGAGTCCCGCTCCGACCTTGAGGCTGATGGCGATGTTGGCCAGCGGGATGATGCCCGCGCTGAAAAGCCGGAAGGGTTCGCCTTTGCCCAGGACGTTCAGAAAAAAGTATCCACCCGTGAACCCCAGAAGGGCGATAGCCAAAAAGAGCAACGCCCCCATTCCTTCAAAAAAAGAGGTCGCCGGCTTCGGCAGCTTGCGCAGCGCCACGTCCTTGCCGTACGCCAGCATCAGGTGCACGAAAGAAAGCGCGATGATGACCCCGCCGGCAAACCCGCCGCCCGGCGAGACGTGACCGTGCAAAAGGATATAGATACCGTACAAAAGGATCAACCCCACGGTCAGGCGCGTGATCGTCTTGACGATGACGGACATTCCCTGTTCGCGTTCTCGGCTCATTTAGTCTTCCTCGATGACCTGTCCTTCGGACTTTCGGCCCGTGCGCCGCACGACGGTCAAAACGCCGATGACGGCGGCGAACAAGACGGTCGCCTCGCCCAGCGTATCAAAGGCGCGGAAATCCAGGATGACGGCCGCCACGATGTTCGTTGCGCCGGTCTTTAACAGGCCCTCTCTGAGATAGGTGCCCGCCACCCGCATGAGCGGATAGCCGAAAGGCGGCAAGTCCCCCAAAGACATGACCGCCGCCATGAGAAAGACGGCGATGAAGGCGGCCGTCACGAAGGTGTTGAAAAACCACCGGCCGGAGGTCGAAAAGGGCAGGTCCCTCTTGAGCGTCGCCCGGATGAGGATGATGAGGGCCAAGAGCTCGACGACCAACTGGGTGATGGCCACGTCCGGCGCCTTGAGGATCAAAAACGCTATAGAGAGCGCCAGACCCACGGCCCCGACGGCGACGACCGAGGACAAGAGGTCCTTGACCTCCACCGCGATGATCGCGCCGATGATCATAAAGACGAGAAGGATGTAGAGTTCAAGCATGCCGTGCGCCTACCTGAAGAAAATATAAAAAAGGGCCAACATCCCCAAAAGGCACCAGGACAGGTACGTCGAGAGAACGCCGTTATGCAGCGCGCTCAAGACCCTGTTAAAACCAAAGGTCATCCGGCTGCCCACCTCATAGGCATCGAAGACCTTGTTCTGGGCCCACCTATAGATAAGCTTCAGGATCCCGAGATCCTGGATCGTGTTGTAGAACGCCACGCCCGAGACCCGCATCTCCGGGTGGGCGTCGAGCCTCTCGCCGCCCACGAAGGGCTGTGTCGTGCGCGTCTTGACGGCCGTGCCCAAGAGATAGATGACAAGGCCGGCCAGAAGCCCGACGACCAGCCAGAGGGTCGCCAGGTCCGCCTGCCATATGCCCGCAAAGACCACCTCGCCCTTTATGCTCGGCAGGATCAACATCTTGATGGGCACCTGGTACGCCCAAACGCCGAAGACAACGCAGAGGGTCGCCAGCACGGCGCCGGGGATGAGCATGGAGACGGGTGCCTCCTTCTTGCCGGGAGCTTCCTTCTCCCTCTCGGGCGACGGCTGCCCCAGGAAGACCGCATGGATCAACTTCATGAAACTGGCCAGCGTCAAGGCGCTGCCCACCATCGCCGCCAGGATCCAGATGACCCAGAGGCGGCTGCCGGTATGGGCCATGGCGATGATACCTTGATACACCATCCATTTGGACGCAAATCCGTTAAAGGGCGGGACCCCGGAGATCGAAAACGACGCGATGAGGAACGCGATGAACGTCACCGGCAGCGCCTTGGCAAGACCCCCCAGCCGGTCCAGGTCCGTCGTGCCGGCCTTCCTCTCCACCACGCCGGCCGAAAAGAAAAGACACGACTTGTAGACCGCGTTGTTCAACATATGAAAGAGCCCGCCGGCGATGCCGATCGGGTTGCCCGTGCCTATCCCCAAGACCATGTACCCGACCTGGCTGACGGCATGATAACCCAAAAGCCTCTTCAAATCATGCTGGATGAGCGCCATCATGACCGCCGCCACGATGGTGATGCTGCCGACGGCCATGAGAAAGGTGTTCATCGCGGCATCCATCTTGAAGATATCAAGGGAAAGCCGCGCCAGAAAATAGATACCCAGGAGCTTATCGAGCGACGCCGGCAAAAAGGCCGTGACCGGCGTCGGCGCGTCTTCTGCGGTATCGGGGACCCATGTGTGAAAGGGCATGGCCCCGGCCTTGGCAAAGGCGCCGCCGGCCAGACACAGGTACGCCGCCACGGCCAGTCTGCTGTCCAGCGCGACGCCCATCTTGTCGATATCGAAGGAGCCGCTCAAGGACCAAAGGAGGGCCACCCCCAGGATCATAAAGGCATCCGTGCCGCCGATGAGGATAAAGGCCTTCTTAGCCGTCGCTGGGGTGCGCTCCCTGTCGCCGAAGCCGATCAAGAGATACAGGAGCATCCCCAGGAAACCCCAAAAGACGATGAAGACGATGAGGTTGTTGGCAAAGACGGCGGCCAACGACGCCAGGAGCGTCAGGACGATATATAGGTAATAACGCCGCTGCCCCGGCCGGCCCTTCATGTATCCGAAAGAATAGATGACGGTCAAGAGCGTGAAGAAGCCCACGAAGAGCGCGACGAAGCACGCGAGAGGGTCCGCTTTGAAAAAGGCGCTCAAGGGCATCATCTCCCCATCTTCCTTCTGAGCTTCTCGGTCTTCTCCTGCGAGAGCCGGATGAGGTCCTCGCCGCGGCCCAGGAGCTTTCCTTTGGTGCTGCGCACCGCCATCCTCTCCGTACAGCAATAACACGGATCGATGGCGGCCAGAATGATGGCGGCATCCGAGATCGTCTCGCCCACGACCGTCGCCTTGTAGGTCGGCAGGTTCATAAAGGTGGGGGCACGGACCTTGTGGCGCGCGGGCCGGTTCGTCCCGTCGCTGCGCACGTAATGGAAGGTCTCGCCCCGCGGTGCCTCGACGTGGCCGATCCCTTCGCCCGGCGGGATGTCCTTGATGTTAAGGTCGATCTCGCCTTCGGGCAGCCCGGTCAGGCACGCCTTCATGATCTTGACGGACTCGAACATCTCCAGCACGCGCTGCACCACCTTATCGAAGACGTCGCCGTTGTGCGTGACGATCATCTCCCACTCCACCTTGTCGTAGGCGCCGTAGGGCGCGTCTTTGCGGACATCCCGTGCCACGCCCGAGGCCCGCGACGTGGGGCCCAGCGCGCAGAAATCGGTGGCCTCCTCTTTCGTGAGGATGCCGATCCCCTTCGTGCGCGCGTGCAGGACCGGGTCGTCCGTGATGGCGCTCTTCAGCATCGTGAGCGTCGGCACGATCGAGTCTATCTTCTTGATGACACCGGGGATGTCCCCGGCCTTGATGTCCCGCCGGATGCCGCCGGGCTTGAACATGGCGTAGTTGTTCCGGTTGCCGGAAAGGATCTCCATGACGTCCAGGATCTCTTCGCGCAGCTTCCACGCCCACATGTAGACGGTGTTGTACCCTAAAAAGTGGCCGGCCAGCCCCAGCCACAGGAGATGCGAGTGGAGGCGTTCGCCTTCGGCGATGATCGTGCGGATATACTTGGCGCGTTCGGGCACCTCGACGGAAATGATGTCCTCCACCGCCCGCGTGTAGGCAAAGGGGTGGCTCGTCGAGCAGATGCCGCAGATGCGCTCGATGACGAAGGTCGACTGATCGAAGGTCTTCCTCTCGGAGAGCTTCTCGATGCCGCGGTGGTTGTAACCGATCTGGGCGTCGATGGCGACGACCGTCTCCCCGTCCACGGTGAGCGAGAAGAACTCCGGCTCTTCCTGCAGCGGATGATACGGTCCTATGGGAACGATGGTCCTTGCCATTTATACGCCTCGGTCCCGGATCGCGTCCTTGTCCCACTCCCTATAATCGCAGCGCAAGGGATAGACGCCCTCGGGCCACTCTTCCGGCAAGAGGAGCCTCCTCATGTCCGGGTGGCCGTTAAAGGTGATGCCTAAAAGCTCGTTCATCTCCCTTTCGATCCAATTGGCCCCTTCAAAGAGGGGCGCGAGGGAATCGATCTCGAGCTTATCCTTGGGCAGCATCACCCTTAAGGAGATCAACAGATTGATGTCATCGAAGGTAAAGTGATACAGGATCTCCATGTGGCTGCGCGTGTCCACGCCGGAGGCGATATTGAAACGCGCCCCCAGGTCCTTAAAGAGGACCTGCGCGGCCTTGCGGATGGATCCCGGCTTGATCCCGATATAGACCCTCTTGGCCGACTTGTCGAAGACATCGAGGATGTCGTCCTTGAGCCTCTGGCGGACCTCTTTTAAAACGGAATCTCTGTCCATGGCATTTTCTATTTTTTAGCCGCGGCCTTCTCGCTCACGCGGTTGATCAGCTTGACGACGCCGGCGATGATCGCCTCCGGCTTGGGCGGGCACCCGGGGATGTACACGTCGACGGGGATGATCTTGTCCAGCGGCACCGGGCAGTTGTAGCTGTGGATGAACATGCCCCGCGACAGGGAACACTCGCCGATGGCGACCACCAGGCACGGCTTGGGGACCTGCTCGTAGAGCTGCTTGAGCCTGACAACGCTCTTCCTGTTGGCCGAGCCCGTCACCAGGAGCACGTCCGCGTGCCTGATGCTGCCGGCCAGGAGCATGCCGAAGCGCTCGATGTCAAAACGCGGGGTCAGGCAGTCCAGGACCTCGATGTCGCAATTGTTACAGCTCCCCGTCGACAGGTGGAAGACCCACGGCGACTTGAGAAGCGCTTTTAATTTGATGCTCATCTTACCACCCTCTCAGGGCCAAGAGGACCGCCACGGCGGCCAGCACCGTCACCCGGCCCCAGAAGAACCGCACGGCCTGGTCGATGCGCACGCGCGGGTTGGTGTTGCGGATCACGGTCACCAGCGCCACGAGCCCCACGTACTTCAGCAGTCCGTACGCGAGGTGTATGCCGTCGAGTCTCAGGCCCCCCATGAAGAGGATCATCAAGAAGAACGGCAGCGTGAAAAGGAGCATGTTCTTCATGAGCCTGTAGACGGCCAGGGCCGAGCCGGAGTATTCGATCAAGGGGCCGCCGATGATCTCGGTCTCCGCCTCCGCGATGTCAAAAGGGACCAGGCCCAGCTTTGCCTGCATGCACAGGAGCGCCACGACCCACGCCAGGAACCCCGAGAGGCTGCCCAAAAACACGCCGCGGTCCGCCTGGACGCTCAGGATCGCGCCCAGCCGGATGTCAAAGCCGGCCTTGATCACGGGCACGAGGATCGCCAGGACAAAAGGAAGCTCATAGCTCAATAAAAGCTTCATCTCGCGCGAGGCGCCGACGCTCGCCAGCGGGTTGCGCGAGGCAAAGCCGCCCATCATGATCGCAATAGCCGGGATCGTCAAAAGGTAGACCGCCACGATAAGGTCACCCAGGAAGCCCTCGGCCGGGTTCAGGTTGTTCACCCACAGGAGCGCCGAGACCGCGATGACGCTCGAGAGCCCGACGACGGGAGGCAGCAAGAAAGCCGCCTTGGAGGCGCCGGCCGGCACGAGCGTCTCTTTCCCCAGAAGCTTGATGATATCCACCACGGGCTGCAGCAAGGGCGGCCCCACGCGGTACTGGACGCGTGCCGTGACCTTGCGGTCGATCCAGCTCGCCAAAAGGCCTATGGCCGCCGTCAGGACAAAACCGTAGAAGAACAGGGAGAAAAGGGCCATTACGCCTTCTCCTGCTGCCAATGGGTCGAGTGGACGACGATGTTCTCGCCCACCAGGAACGTGTTCTCGTCCTCCCGTACCTCGCCCTCTTTCAGGCTCAGGGCGCCGTAAGGACAACTCTTGATGCACAGGGGTTCGCCGGCCTGCGCCCTCCTGTCCAGGCAAAAATCACAGTTATGGATCAAAAGCGGCACGAGCTCCGGGTAGATCGTCCCATAAGGGCACGCGTGCGAGCAGGACCTGCAGCTGATGCAGCGCATGTTGTGCCGGATGAGGAGCTTGTCCTTTTCCTTCTGCTGCTCGAGCGCCTCGACAGGGCACGAGAGCACGCAGTGGGGCTGCTCGCACCTGCGGCACACGAGCGCGTACGTCGCCAGCTCGGCCACGGAGACGATGCCGTTGTTGTCGGGGTGATAAAAGTAGCTGCACTGGATGACGCACTTTTCGCACTCCCCTGACGCGCAGACATCGAGGTCGATGAAGAGCCTCTTGTCCTTGCCCTTCTTCGGGGCCGGCTCCATCGTGCCCTGGTGCAGCTGTTCCGCGCTCGTGTTGACCTTCATCGTATCAATCCCAGATCTCGTGGCAGTCCTTGATCTGGTCGTAGCGGAAGACCGGGCCGTCCTTGCAGGCGTAATGGGTCCCGATGCGGCAGTGGCCGCACTTGCCGATGCCGCACGACATGTTCTTCTCCATCGAGAGGTAGATGTTCGCGTCGAGGAACCCCATCTCCAGGAGCTTCTTCGTGGCGAACTTCATCATGATGGGCGGACCGCAGACGATGGCGATGCCCTTCTTATAATCCATGTCCGCGCCCTCGATGATCACCGTGACCAGACCCACCTTGCCCTTCCACGTGGGATCGCCCTTGTCGACCGTCAGCTCGATGTCCAGGTCCTTCTTTTTTGTCCAATCAAATATCTCGTCGCGATAGAGGAACTCCTGGGGATTCTTACAGCCGCCCCGGAACAGGAGATTCTTGAACTCAGAGCGTATTTCAAAGAGGGAGTACATGAGACTGCGCAACGGCGCAAAACCGCACCCCCCGCCCACGACCAGGATCTCCTTGCCTTTAAAATCATCCAGAGGATAGCCGTTGCCGAAGGGGCCGCGCAGGCCGACCGTATCGCCCTTCTTGAGCTGGTGGATCTTCTCGGTCACCTTGCCGACCCGCATGACCGTCACCTCCAGGACCTCCTTCTGCGAGGGGCGCGACGACGGGGTGAACGGGGCCTCTCCCGCGCCGGGGACCGTCAGCTCGATGAACTGCCCCGTCCGGAAGGATATCGCCTCCTCCGGCTTCAGGCGCAGGGTCTTGATGGTCGGGGTCTCGGTGATGACGTCGAGGACCTCGGTCTTGACCGGGCGGTAGGGATTGGTGTCAGGCATTCTCGACCAGCCTCTTTAAGACTTTACGGATATCGATCTTCGCCGGGCACGCGGAGATACAGCGGCCGCAGCCGGTGCAGGCATAGACACCCGCCACCTGCGGGAAGAAGTTGAACTTCTTGTCGAATCTGTTGCGCAGGCGCATCCACAGCTTCGGCCGCGGATTCGCCCCGCCGGCCACGCGGGCGTAATCCTTGAACATGCACGAATCCCATGCGCGCAGCCGCGCCATGCGCGCCTCATCCTTCTGATCATAAAGCAGGAAGCAGTGACAGGTGGGGCAGATGAGGGTGCAGGCCCCGCACTCGACGCACGCCTTGGCCTCTTGGTCCCACATCGGGGACTCGAAGCTGCGCTCGATGATCCCTTCAAAGAGGTCCTGCGAAGGCACCTTCTCCCTCTTGATGTTCTCCTCGACCCGGGCCTTCACCTTGGCCCGCAGCCTGTCCCGGTCGCCTTCCTGTTCCCTCTTGGCCTCTTCGAAGAGGGTCTTGTGTTTAGCGAGGAGAGCGCGCCCCTTTTCCGAGGCCGCCTCGACGAGGAAGCCGCCGCGGACGGTGGAAAGGTTGATATCGTAATCTTGCGCCGGAAAAGGGGTGATGCCGAGGGCGAGACAGAAACAGGTGTCGATCGCGCAGGTGCAGTCCGCGCTGATGATGAGGTTCTCTTTGCGGTTCTTGATGTAGAGGGGGTCCTGGAGATCGGGATCGGCAAAGACGTGGTCCTGGACCTTGAAGCCCTTCAGGTCGCAGGCCTTGACGCCGATGATCGCCAAGGGTCTGTCCTGGGCGTGGGGGACGCCGGGCTTAAAGTCCTGCGCCACCACCTCGCGGGCGCGGGTGAAGAAGGCCTTCAGGGGCTCAAAGGCGCGGACCTCGCCGATGACGACGTCATCAAAGGAGCCGTCATAGCGCCGGTAAAAACGCTGCTCCCCCTTCTTGACGGGGAGATAGACCTCATAGCCATCCTGCAATATATCCAGGAGCCTACGGAAACTGCCGTCTGAGATGTAAGCCATTGGGACGCGGGAAACTTCGGGATAAGGATTAAGGGGAACGAAGTTTACGTTATCCTAACATAAATCAGTCAAAAATCAATAAAAATCCTGCTAAAAAGAGACCGGCCTTACTCGCTGCCCACGTACGACTTCGCGCCGTGGGACTCCTTCTGGAAGTGCTGGACGTTATTCATGAAGTCCCGCACGCACGCGCCCACCAACGGGTCGTAGGACCGGTTGTGCATGGCGCGCTGGATGCGGCCGGGCCTGGAGTAGAACTCCCGGAAGGCCCAGGAGCCCAGGTCCGCGAGCTGGGGGATGGACAGGTGGTTGGTCGGTATGATGGGCTGGTGGAAGTCCCACTGGCGGATCTTCCTGTTCAGGTCGTCGATGCCAACGACCCCCTTGCGGGAGAGGTTGTCCCAGATGGGCGACCCCGGGATGGGGGTCAGGAACTGGAGCGCGATGATGTCCGGGTCGATCTCATCGACGGCCGCGAAGCGCATCTTGACCTTCTCCTCGTCGTCATCCTCGAAGCCGATCATCCACGTCAGGACCGTGGCGATCCCCGCCTCGCGGAGCTTGGCCACCGTCTCCTTGACCTGCTCAACGGTGATCCCCTTCTTGAGCTTGCGCAGCTCGTCGTCGTCCGCGACCTCCAGGCCCACGAGACACATAAAGCACCCGGCCTTCCTCAGGTCCGGGAAGAGGTCGATGTCGCGGATGAAGTACGGGGCGCGGCCCAACGGCATCCACTTCATCTTGATGCCGCGGCTCAGGGACTGCTCGATCGTCTCTTCCACGCGCCGGCGCGAGACGTTATAGGTATCGTCCATCATGACGATCGTGCGCGTGCCGAACTTATCGTACAAAAGCTCCATCTCGTCGACGACCTTCTTGGCCGACCGGTACCGGTACTGCTTCAGGTCCTGGTTGCCGCGCGGGTCGAACTGCCCCCACTCATAACAGAAGGTGCACGCCGCCGGGCAGCCGCGCGAGTTCCACGTCTCGCTATAGTTCTTCCAATAGGTGTGGCCGACGTACTGGTCCATGGGGAACAGGTCATACGCCGGCATGGGCAGGGCGTCCAGGTCCTGGATGAGCGGCCGGTAGGGGTTGAGCGTCACCGAACCCTTGTCACGCCAGCACAGACCCTGGATGCCCTTCAGGTCCGGGGCCGCCTTGCCCAGCTCCCGGACGAGATGGCTCAGCGTCTCCTCCGCTTCGCCCGCCAGGCAAAAGTCCAGACGCGGGTTCTCCCGCATCGTGAACTCCGAGGCCGAGGCGTAGAAGATGCCGCCGACGACGGTCTTGATATGCGGATACCGTTCCTTCACCTTGCGCGCCGCCTCGTTGTAGATCCAGACGACGGCCAGGCCCCCGGTCGTGTGCAGGATGTCGCCGACGTAGACGATGTCCGGCCTGCTCTGGCCCACCTTTTCGAGCATCTGGGCGTCATTGAACCCCCAGGCGCGGCAGTCCAGCGCCTCGAGCGTCACGTCCGGGTTATGCTGCCTGAGGTACCCGGCGAGCTGCGCGTGGCCGATGTTGATCGCCTTGTGCGTGCCCCACGTCGCCCACGCGCCCAGCGGCGGCTGCAAAAATAAGATCTTCATGGTGGTCTCCCCCTGGCTTCAAGTGCGGCTATAGTTTGACCTGTTTCAATATCCTCTCGAGGTTCCCGCCGAGGATGCTTTTCTTGTCCGTATCGCTGACCGACAACGAATCCAAAAAACCGATGGACGCGCCGATGTCGCGCCGGGCCGGATAGTCGCTGCCCCACAGGATGTGCCCGGCCCCGAAGAGCTCCAGGGACGAGATGTAGTTGGCCAGCGTCCTGTCCCCGCTCGTGTCGACGTAGATCCGGCGCAGGAAGTTCGACGGCACGTCGCCCAGGTCCTTGACGAAGTTGATGCTGCGCAGCATGCCGTAGGTCGCGTCGTAGCGATGAGCGATGAAGGGCGTCACCCCGCCGAAGTACGCGAAGACCCACGTCAGGTCCGGGAACCGCTGGAAGACCTCGGCCATGAGGAGCTTGCCCACGCACATCGTCGTCTCGAAGATGTACTCGATGACCGGCGTCAACAGGGGATCGTCGACCTGCTGGGACCCGATAGGCTTGACGATCTGGGGGTGGACGAAGATCGGGACCCGATACTTCTGGGCTTCTTCATAAAGTCTCTCATAACGCTCGTCGTCGAGGAAGACGCCGTCGGTGCTGGTCGCGAGCGACACCCCCCGGAAGCCCAGGTCCTGGGTCGCGCGCCTGAACTCGGCGACCATGGCCTTGGCGTCGTCCACCGGCAGGATCGCCGCGCCGATGAAGCGCTCCGGCTGGAACTTGACGATGGCGGCCACGCGCTCGTTGTAGAGCATCGCGATCTTGCGCAGGGACCCCATGCGCCGGTGCGCGTCCGTCGTGGGATATGTCAGGACCGCCTTCTGGATGCCCGCCTTCTCCATCGCCTCGACCTGTGCCTCGATGTCGCCCCAGGCCTTGGAGAAGAAGTGGGCGTTGCTGATGATCTCTTCCGGCAACCAGTGGCAATGCGCGTCGATGATCATGATAAGAGCCTCAAAAGAATGCTTGTCTTTTCCTCTTACCTCTCCGGGTGGTTCTGCTTCAGGGGGATGACCGGCTTGGTCCACGGCGTCTGCTGGTTGATGACCGATATCTCCATCGGACACACGTTCGCAGGGACCTTGAGCGCGAAGAGCACGGCGTCGCAGATCGCCTGCGGGCTCATGAGCCGGGAACGCTCCTGGCTGATGTCTTTCAACTTTCCCGTCAACTCCGTGTCCGTCACGCCGGGCAAAAGCGACGTCACCTTGATGCCGTGGTCGCGCATCTCGTAAAAGAGCCCCTTGCCCCACTTGCGTACCGCCCACTTCAAGGAGGTATAGACGATAAAGTTCTTCGGCGGCGGGTCGACGACCGTCGAACCCGAGACCATGTTGATGATGGCGCCGCTCTTGTTCTCGATGAAGTGGTTGATCAACAGGCGCGTCAGCATCACGTAGCCGAAGAAGTTCGTGTACATGAGCTTCTCGATGTCCTCGAGCGGCTGCTGGTGAAAAGGGTGCTGGCTCGAGACGCCGGCGTTGTTGATGAGGGCGTCGACCCTCTTTAACTCCCGGATCGCCGTCCCTGCCAGGTTCTTCAGGTCTTCCAGCTTGGACACGTCGGCGGCGACGCCCGTGACGCGCACGCCGTGTTCCTTGGCGATCTCTTTCGCGGTCGCCTCGAGCGCCTCCTTGCCGCGCGCCGCCAGCACCAGGTCCATCCCCTCCCCGGCCAGTGTCCGGGCCACCGCCTTACCGATGCCGCGGCTCGCCCCGGTGATGACAGCGGTCTTACCTTTAAGAGAAGACATGCGTAGCCTCCGTTTTCTTTGATCTCAGGATCGCGTCCGTCGCCAAAAAGAGAAGCCCGAAAAAGATCGTGTAAACGAAAAAGCCGAGCCGGAAACTCTGCTGAAAGAGCGCCCCGCCCACCAGGACGCCCGCCCCGCCGGCCACGAAGCGGACCGAACTGTTAAGGCTCGATATCTCCTTCATGAAGCGCTTGTCCAGATCCGTCAAGTGCGTCGACATCCCCGCGTGGTTGATCGTCCACCCGAACCCCCAGGCGAGCATGAGAACCGGGATCACCCAGGCCGTCCTGAAAAAGATGAACAACCCCGTGGCCACCGCCATCAGGAGGACGCCGGACTTCAAGGTCGGCAGGCGGCCCTTCTTGTCCGACGCCAGCCCCCCGTACGCCTCGCCGAAGACGCCGGCCAGGGCGCCCAGGGTCAGGGCCATCGAGACCCAGAGCTGCTGCCATCCCAAGTCCTGCGCAAAATAAACGCCCAGCCACTGCCGGACCCCGTGGTAAAAGAGGCTCACCAGGAAAATATAGGCGAAGGCCCGCCGGATCGCCGGTTGAGCCATGGCCTCGATATAGCGGCTCTGCGCCGCGTGGCGCTGTGTCTCGGTCTTGGGAAAGAACAGGGCTGTCAGCGCCGCCGCCGCGACCGCCATCCCTGCCGGCAGGAAGAACATCCACCGCCAGGAGACGAGACCGCTCAAGAAAAGCCCCAAGAGCGTCGCCATGAAGGTCGCGCTGAAGAAAAACCCCACGTACTTGCCGCGCTTCTCCGGCGCCGCCCGGTCCGCCAGGTAGATGAGGACGAGCGGCGTCGTGGCCGCGGCAAAGACGCCGACGAGGAACCGGAAGACAAAGAGCGCCCGGTAGTCGGCGGCGCAGCCCGAAAGCAACGAAAAGAGCGCGAAAAACGACAGCGTCGCCACGTTGATCTGCCTGTTATGAAAGAACCGTGTTAAAGGGCCGTAGAAGAGCGCGCACACGCCGTACGGAAGCATGTACGCCCAGTTGACCCGGCCCACGACGAACACCGATATGCCCAAGTCCCGCGCGATCGCCGGCACGATGGCCGAGATAGAGGCCACGTTGAACGCGATGCAGCACCCCTGCAGGCACAGGATGAAAAAGTCCGACTTCTTGATCGATAACCCCTCTCGTCGCGGGAGCGCTCGACCGGATGGAGCCCCGCTACTTGCTCTCGCGTTCGATCGTGTCCTTGAAGATCTTCAGGTTCTCCTGCGAGTGCTTGTTGATGAAGCCCTCGACCTGCTCGTCGGTGAACTTGGCCTTTTGGTCCATCTTGAAATCCTGGATCCACGTCATCTTAACGCCTTCCGGCGTCGGCGTGTAGAGCCAGATGATCTTCATGTGCGTGAAGGGGAACTCGGGCGGCAGCTTCTGGGCATAGGCAAAATAATACTCTTTAAAGAGGAGCCGGAAGGACTGCCAGGAGCGGCCCTCATCGTCGGTCAAACGAAAGGTCAGCTTGTTGCCTTCCTTCTTCAAGACCGTCGCCTCCTTGTATTCCGTGCCGAAGAGCTCGGTCCACCGCGGGATATCATTCGAGATGTCAAAGACCTTCTCGTACGGCGCCTTGATCACGATCGCATTACACGTATGGGCCATGCTGACTCCCTTCTTACTGTCTCACCCTTTATAAAATGGCGACGGCGCGGCACCAGCCCGCGCCCGTATCCTTGACCTTCACCGGAAAACAAGAGACCATGAAGCCGGTAGGCTTGGGGATCGCGCCCAGGTTGCCCAGCCGTTCCATGTGGCAGTACTCGCGCCGGCGGCCCAGGAAGTGACACGGCCATATCTTGGCCTTGTCCTTCGTCTCCAAAAATTCGTTGAACATCTCGAAGCACGGCCGGTCGAGGCCGATCGTGTCGATGCCCAGCATCTTAACACCCTGGTCCAGGATATATTCCAGCGCCTCCGGCAGCATGCCGACGTACTTGTGGACGTAATCGGGCGTGCCCAAGAGCTTGTCTCCACCGGTGTAGATGAGAACGATGTCGCCGGCCTTGAGTTTACAGTCGATCTTCTGGAGGGCCCGGATGGCCTCGTCCTTCGTGATGTTCTGAGGATACTTCAAATGGGTGAAGTCGAGGAGGACACCTGGGCCATAGCACCATTCGAGCGGCACATCCGTGATCATCTTTGCCGGCTTGCCGGCACAGCGGCTGCCGTAGTGGAAGGGCGCATCGACGTGCGTGCCCATGTGGACCGAGGCATGGACGATCTCCAGAGACAACATCTCGGCGTCCGGGACCTCCTCGGCCTTGGCCACGCGCTCGCCCTTGGCAAAGCGCTCTTTACCGCCGGGCTGCTTGGCCATGACGACCTCGTTGAAGTGCTCCACGCCGGCGGCATGCGTGATGCGCTCGATCGTCGCGGCGTGCGTCTCGACGAGCGTGTCGTCTATGGGCAGGCTCAGATCAAGTAAGCGCATCCTCATGCCTTTTTGCTGTCGATCACCCGGGCGATCTCGTCGATCGTGTGCTGTTTGCCGACCTCTTTTTCGGCGATCTGGATGCCGAATTCCTTCTGGAGAGCGATGCAGACCTCGACCATCTCGGTGGAGTCCACGCCCAGCGACTGCTCGAGCGACTGGCCCTCTTTGACCTCTTCGGGCTTGACCTTCAAAAGATGAACGATGACTTCTTTGACCTTCTCTTTTGTCGCCATGCCTCTTCCCCTTTCGTCGGCTGTCATGCCTTTTCCATCACCAGCGCCGCATTGATGCCGCCGCGCCCACGGGAGATGATGAGCGCCTTTTTGACGTCTTGTGGCCGCGCCTTGCCCGTGACATAATCCAGCCCCGCGCACGCCGGGTCAAGCTCATTCAGGTTCAGCGTCGGCGGGACGAGGCCGTGCTCCATGGCGAGCATCGCGATGATCATGTCCACCGCGCCCGAAGCGCCCAGGAGGTTCCCGAACATCGTCTTGGGGGCGCTCGCCGGGATGGACGGGGCCGCGTTGCCAAAGACGTCTTTGATGGCCGCCACCTCGCCGACGTCCCCCTCCCGTGTTGCCACGCCGTCGAGCGAGATATAATCGATGTCCTTAGGGCTGACCCCCGCCTGGTCCAGGGCCATGCGGATCGCGCGAGCGGCCTCCTTGCCGTCGGGGTTGGCCTTGATGCGGTCAACGCCGTCGCACGTCGTGCCGTAGCCCGTGATATACGCGAAGACGCGCGCCGCCCTCTTTTGGGCGCGCCCCTCCCCTTCCAGGATCATGATACCGGCCCCCTCGGCCGGGACAAATCCGTCGCGGCGCGTGTCAAACGGTTTATACGCCTCCTCGGGTGTCTCGTTCTTTGTCGAGAGCTCGCCGTTCGTGTTGCAGCACAGGAGGCCGTACGGCGACAGGGGCGCCTCCATGCCGCCGGCGAGGAGCAGGTCGGCCTTTTGCTTTTGCAGGATCTTCACGGCGTGGCCGACCGCCATGAGCGAACTGGCCCGGTCCGAGACGACGGTCTTGGAGTATCCCTTGATCCCGTAATAAATGGAGACCTGCCCCTGGGGCGCGGCCGGAAACCACGCCGAGGCCATGTAGGGGCTTACCCCCTCGCGGCCCTCGATATACAGGTCGCGCAGCTCGGTCTCGCCGTAGAGCCACCCGCCCAGGGCATTGCCCATGAAGATGCCCACGCGGTTGAGGTTCTCCTTCGTCAAGTCGATGCCCGCGTCCTTGAGCGCCATCTCGGAGGCGATCAGGGCCATGTGGGAAAAAGGGTCTATCTTCTGCAGGAGGCGCGAGGAGACGTGTGAGTAGGCGTCGAGGTCGTGCACCATCCCCCCGATGTGGCACGGATACAGGCTCGCGTCGTAGCGCTCGATCTTCCTGACCGAGGAGCGGCCGGCCTTGACGTTCGCCCAGAAAGGTTTTTTGTCGATGCCCGGAGGCGCAACGATACCGAATCCCGTGATGGCGACGCGTTCCACTATCGGCCCTCCCCGTAGCGTTTCATGACGAGACTCGAGTGGATCCCGGAGAAGCCGCTGCTCGTCTTCAGGATCATGTCCACCTTCTTTTGTATGGCCTTATTGGGCACATAGTCGAGGTCGCACTGCGGATCGCGGACCTCCTGGTTGATGGTCGGCGGGATGAGGGAGCGCTTGAACATCATCGAGGCGATGACCATCTCGATGGCGTTGGCCGCGGACAAGGGGTGCCCGATCATGGACTTGAGCGAACTGATCGGCAGCCGATACGCGTCCTCGCCGAGGGCGATCTTATAGGCGTTCGTCTCGAAGACGTCGTTCATGCGCGTCGAGGAACCGTGCGCGTTGACATAGTCGATGTCGCGCGGCGTCACCCCGGCGTCCTCGAGCGCCAGCTTGATGCACGTCGCCATCGCCAGGCCGTCCGCCGGAAGGTCCGTCATGTGAAAGGCGTTGTTGCACGTGCCGTACCCGGTCACCTCGCAGTAGATCGGCGCCCCGCGCTTCTTGGCGTGTTCAAGCTCTTCCAGGACGAGGATCCCCGCGCCCTCCGACAGCACGAAGCCGTCGCGCTTGTTGTCGAACGGCCGCGACGCCTTGGCGGGCTCGTCGTTGCGGGCCGACAGGACGCTGACGACGTCGAAGGCGCCGAAGGTGATGGGCGTCAGCGGCGCCTCCGCCGCTCCGCCGACCATGACGTCCGCGTCGCCGTCGGCGATGGACTCGAAGCAGAAGCCGATCGAGTCCGTGCCGGCGGTACAGCCCGTCGAAAGAGTGTTGCATATCCCTTTAAGGCCGTAGCGGGCCGAAAGCTCCGCGGAGGGCGTGTTGAACATCGAGGCGTCATAAAGGTAGGGCCGCACGAGGCGCGGATCGATGGGCTTTTTGCCGTTGTCCGTCACCAGGGCGAACTCCTCCTCCATGTACTTGGTGCCGCAGATGGCGTTGGCCAGGCTCACCCCCACGCGCCGGCGGTCGATCTTGTTGAAGTCGAGTCCGGCGTCCCGGATCGCCATGTCGCCGGCGATCACCCCGAACTGGACGTAGCGGTCCATGCGCTTGACCTCTTCCTCGTCCAATCCCAGCGCGAACGGGTCGAACTCCTTGGAGTAGGCCGCGATGCGCGTGCGGAACATCGAGACGTCGAACATGTCGACGAGCCGGATGGCCGAGACGCCCCCCGTCATCGCCTCCCAGCACTTCTCCTTGCCGATCCCGTTGGGCGATATGACCCCCAACCCCGTTATGACGACCCTTCTCCTCATCTCCTCTAAGCTCCTAAATAATTAATAATTAGTGTCGTTTCTACGTAACCATTTGACGGACAAAGAGATATGAATAAATTATTGAGACAATTTAAGCTTGTCCTAACTATGAGAATACAGAGAAAATATAATTTATTCATAACCTATTGCCGTTATTAAAGTTATGCAGAAACGACACTATTTATTTTGGCGCGTCACCTTGAAGACCACGTGGCCGCCGTCCGGGCACGTCGCCGTGTCCAATGAGTTCGGATCCTCCATGAACGGGAAGGTCGCGCCGAAGTTCAGGCCGAAGAGCAACGGGAAGAGCATATGGTACGCCGCCCCGCAGAACCCGTCCGGGGGCTTCAAGCCCTCCACCGTCAGCTTGTCGCCGACCTCATACTTGTAAAAACACTTGCCCGTCGACTCCTTGACCTCGATGTCCATGGTCTTGGGGGCGGGCCCCGGCGGCGGTCCCGAACGCTTCTTCTCGATGACCTTGCCCTCTTCATCGACGAGCTCGAGCAGGAACTCCACCTTCTTGCCGTCCGGGCACGTCGTGCGGATCGACTTCATGTTCTCCATGAAGGGGAACGTCGCCCCGAAGGTCAAGGCGTACATGCACGGGAACATCGCGTGGACGGCCCCCAGGCAAAAGTCCTTCGGCGGGTGGGTGAAGTCGAAAAAGGTGAACTGGTCACCCACCTTGTACATGTGGTAGCAGTATCCATCCTGCTTCGTCACGGTCGCGCGCAGGTGCGGAAACTTGACCCGCGTCTTTTTGGCGATCTTCCTCAGCTCGGCAAAACTCTTCTCCATCGTCGGCTCCTGTCCTTAAAAGAAATCCTCGCGGTTGATCTGGGAGCACTTCTCCATGTCCTGACTGAAGGCCTCGGGTGTCATGAAGTTTTTCGTCTCCTCGACCCTGTGGACGAGCTCGGTGATGCGGGTATTGAGCCTAGCGTCGATGTTGTGGGTCTTGGCCTGGTTGGCGAGCTCGCCGTTGATGAAATCTATTTCGCTGGGCCGGCCGCGCTGGATGCTCTGCAGGATCGAGCCGTACAGCGGCTCCTCGCTCAGCTTCGTCATGATCCCGGAGTAGACCGGCGCCGCCTGCTCGGGCGGCAGGGCGCTCAGGCCCTTGAGCTTCTTGACCTCGAAATCCGGCATGTCCAAAAGCTCGATCTTAAGCTGGTCCACGACGTCAAAACCTTCCTTCAGGATCCTCAGGGCCCACCGGCACATCTCGAGGTCGCTGTACGTCTCCTGCATGCTCTTGCCGAGGACCGCCGGGATGCAATTACTGGCGTTGACAAAGACCTTGGTCCACTTCATGCCGCTGATGTTCGCGACCGGCACGGCCTCAAAGGCCGTCTTGAGTATCTCGACGACCCGGGTCACCGCCTCGTCGTTCGTGCCGAAAGGCCGGCCGATCAACCAGTTGCCCTCGAAGTTATGCACGACGCGGTGGTACGGGACATAGGTGGCGCCGAACATGACGATGCTCGCAACGAGATTCTCAGGCCCGAGCATCAGGCTCAGGAGCTTGTCGGCCCGCACACCGTTCTGCGTGGAAAGGATGAGGGGGCCGTTGACGAGGAAATCGCGCGACTTATCGACCGCGTCCCGGATATCCTGCGTCTTGACCGTCAGGATGACCAGGTCCACCTTCTCCTCGAGGCGCGTCTTCACGTCCAGGTAGACGAGCGCCGGACCGCGCGGGCCTTCGATCTGGAGGCCGTGGCGCTCGATCTGCTTCTTCTGCTCGAGCCGCCCGACGGGGACGACGGCAACGCCCTTGGCCTTGAGGTACCCGGCCACGAGCCCGCCGATCGCACCCAAGCCGATCACCGCTACCTTCATCTCTCCCCCGCCCCTTCGCAGTGCCGCTTCAGATTTTTCAGGATCCGGCGGATGCTCGCGTCGTGCAGATGCCGGAAGAGGAGCGACCACAAGATCCTGTTGCCGGCGCCGCTCACCTCGTAATGCATCTCGTAGATGACGCGCGTGCCGCCGGCCTCCTCCTGGGCGCTCACGGTCTCAGAGCCCGTGAACATGCCGTTCAGGAAACGGCGCGTGATGCGGCGTGCACCCACCTCGGTGACCGCCACGTCCCAGGACGGCGCCAAAGGGAGCTGTACCTTCTGGCGGTAGCGCGTGCCGACGCCCACGCTGCCGTGCGTCAGGCGCACAAAACGCATCAAAGAGCCGCGCGGCCACCAGGGGGCCTCGCCCCACGTCATGATCTCGGGGGCGACCGCCTGCGGCCTGCCGTGCACCAGGATGGAATGCCTGTTCGCCTTCATCCTTCAGGGCCGGCGGCGCGGCAGGTCGTGCTTCTTGTAGTCGAATCCGACGTCGTCCAGGAGACGGATCATCAGCGAATAGAACTGAAGGGGCACCTCGGAGAACATCGCCTGCATGAGGTCCGCCTCCTCGACGGTGCGCGCCCCGCGCGCCCGCGCGTTCTCCTCGGCCTTCTGGGTCGCGCCGATCTCGGTCATGTGCCGGTGAAAGATGGGCATCTTCCCGAGCATCTTCTTGAACCTCTCCTCGGTCGTCTTCTCCCACGTCATCTTGGCGCCGCCGTCAGACATAGAGATCGCCTTTCGTGGCCGCGGCCTCGAATTTCGAGATGTTCGCCATGAAATCCTTGATGCACAGCTTCGCCAGATCTGAATAGCGCCCCCCCATGATCCGGTGGATGCGGTGGGGCCTGGAGAAGAACTCGCGCATGCACCACGATCCCAGCCGGCCCACCTCTTCGATCGACAGGTGCTTTGTCGGCACGACGGGATGCTGGAAGTCCCACGTGATCAGGTCGATCTTCGCCGGGTCCAGGACGTGCTCCTTGACCAGCTTCTTCCACAAGGGGGAGCCGGGCACGGGCGTCACGAACTGAAGGGCAAAGACGTCGGGGTCCACCTCGTCGGCAAAGTGGAAACGCCGCTTGATCTTTTCTTCGTCGTCGTCCTCGAAGCCGATCATGAAGGTCCCGACCGTGGCGACGTCGTTCTTACGAAGCGTATCGATCGTCTTCTTGATCTGCGCGACCGTCACCCCCTTGCCGATGCGCGAGAGGTCGGCGTCGTCGCCTACCTCGACGCCGACGAGCCCCATGAAGAGGCCCGCCTCCTTCATCAGGGGGACGAGCGCCTCCTGCCGGGCCCAGTCGTCGGCGCGGCCCAGGATGACCCAGTTGAGCCGGATGCCTTTATTTAAGATCCCCCTGCAAACGCCTTCGACCATATCGGAATTGACGTTGAAGGCGTCATCCTGGAAGACAACGGTCTTCACGCCGAACTTCTCCGTCAAAACCTCGATCTCCTGCACGATGCGCCCGGCCGAGTGCGAACGCCAGGAGACAAAGTCTTTAGGAGAGCGCGGATCATACTGGCTCCACTCGTAACAGAACGAGCATCCGCCCGGGCACCCGCGCGACGTGAAGAGTTCGCAGAAATGTGTCCAGTACGTATGGTTGACGTATCTGTCCATCGGGAAAAGATCGTACGCGGGCAGGGGCAGGACATCGATGTCCTTGATGAGCTCCCGGTGCGGGCCCGCGACGGCCAAACCGTTCTGCCGGCATGCCAGCCCCGGGATCTTCGAGAAGTCCGTGCCCGGCGCCGTCAGGGCCCTGCACAGCTCCTCCAGCGTCAGCTCCCCCTCGCCGATGAGGACGAAGTCGATGGCCGGATACTGCTCGATCGTCTCTTTGTAAAGAGCCGAGTACCACAATCCGCCGACCGCGACGCGCGTCGCAGGACTGACGTCCTTGACGATCTGGGCGGTCTTATTGAAGTGCCAGATGACCGCCAGGCCCCCTGTCGAGTGGAGGATGTCCCCCAGGACGACCAGGTCGGGCCTCATCTCCCGGACCTTATCCCGGATGTCATCGTAGCTCAGGTCCAGGGCGCGCGCATCCAGGACCGCAGGCTGGCCCACCTCCTTCTCGCGGATATAGGCCGCCAGCTGCGCGTAATACTGGTTCGCCGCCTTATTGACGCCGTGGGTCGCCCACCCGCCGATGGGCGGCATGATGAATAAGACCTTTTTCATGGATCGCTCCCCTGTCTCAGACGTTGAACCACGAGGTCACGAGGCTCTTGCCGCCGGGCGTCAGGTCCACGTTGACGTGCTTGACCTGTGTCATCTCCGTTAAGCCCTCGCGGCCGAGCTCCCGGCCGAAACCGCTCTGCTTGTAGCCGCCGAAGGGCGCCTCGTTATAAAATCCGCCGTACGTGTTGACCCAGACCGTGCCGCAGCGCAATCTCTGGGCGATCGTCGTCGCGGCCGCGATGTCCCTCGTCCACACCATGCCGGCCAGACCGAAATCCGTGTCGTTGGCGATGCGCACCGCCTCCTCGGCGTCCCGGGCCTTCAGGACGCACAACACCGGCCCAAAGATCTCCTCGCGGGCGATGCGGGCGTTGTTGCCGACGTCGGCAAAGACCGTCGGCTCGACGTAGTAGCCTTTGCTTAGATCTTTAGGCGCCCCGCCGCCGGCCACGAGCCGGCCCTCCTTGCGCCCCACGGCGATATAGTCCAGAACGATCTTCTTCTGCGCAGCGCTGATGAGGGGGCCGAGATCCGTCGCAGGGTCCTGCGGATCGCCTACCTTGAGCTTCTTGGTCTTCGTCGCGATCATCTCGAGGAAGACATCATAGACCTTTTCCTCGACGATCAGGCGCGAGCCGGCCACGCACATCTGCCCCTGGTTCATGAAAATGGCGCACAGCGACCCGCCGGCCGCCGCCTCCAGGTCCGCGTCCGCCAGGACGATGTTGGGCGACTTGCCCCCTAATTCGAGCGTCAGCTTCTTGAGGTTCGAGGCGGCGGCGCGCATCACCCCGCGCCCCACGTCGGTAGAGCCCGTGAAGGTGATCATGTCCACGGCCGTGGACCCGGCCAGATGCTGGCCCAACACGACACCCTGTCCGGTCACGATATTGACGACGCCCGGCGGCAGGTCGACCTTATGGAAGACCCGGGCCAGCTCCAGACAGCTCAGCGACGCCTCGCGCGAGGGCTTCAGGACGACCGTATTGCCTAATATGATACTGGAGGCGATCTTCCACGCCGCCATCAAGAAAGGGTAGTTCCACGGGATGATCGCGCCTACCACGCCCACCGCCTCGCGCAGGGTGTAGCTCATCGCCGGCGCCGGGACCGCGAGCGTCTCGCCCTTGATCTCGCCGGCCGCCCCGGCGAAGTACTCGTAGGCGTTGGCCGCGACCGGGATATCGATAAAGGTCGTCTGCTTGGTCGTCTTGCCCGTGTCGAGGGTCTCGACGCGCGCCAGATCGAAGGCCGCCTCGCGGATCTCCTGGGCGATGCGCACGAGGTACGCCCCGCGCTCGGCAAGGCTCATGCGCGGCCACGGCCCCTCGTCAAAGGCCCGGCGCGCCGCCCGGATGGCGGCCTCCATGTCCTTCGCCGTCGCCAGCGGGAACGCCGCGATCTTCTCTTCGGTCGCCGGGTTAAGGCTCTCGGTGACCGCGCCCGCCTCGGCGTCGCAAAACTTCCCGTCTATGTACATCCGATAGGGTTCCATAATGTTATCCTGCGGCCGGCGGGTCCTGTCCGGGGCGTTCGCCCCGGTCCCCCGCCGGTCAGCACATCGCCTTACTCGACCGGCACGGCGGTCCACAGGTCGAAGAGCCTGTTGAACGGCACATACCAGCGGGAGATCTTGGCGAAGTCTCCCTTGAGATTGAGCTTTTTCTGGGTCGTGGCCGCGAACGGGTCGAGCTGACGCTTGAAGATGGCGCGCCAGGTGTCGGCCCTGCCGGAGATCACGAACTCCGCGCCCGCGGTGCTGCGCGTGCACTCCTTGATGCCGCCGCCGGAGAAATGGAAGCAGTGGGCGTCCTGCGTCTCGTCCATGACAACGGCAAGCTTCGTCTCGAGGGCCGTCTGCACGGCGAGCTCCCGGAACTTGGCGTCGGCGTTGACGCAACGCACGATCTCCTCGATCTGTTCAGGCGAAAATATCTTATACGTCTTGCCGGCCGCGGCGGGGAGCGCCTCTTCCTTTCTCTCCGCAGTCTGTGGCTCTGCGCCCTTCGAGGCGGTGAGGTCCTTGATGACGGCGACCCGGACCGCCTCTTCCAGGGTCTGCGCCAGGAAAAAGGCGTCCCGCAGGGTCGCGCCGATCGCGACCACGCCGTGGTGGCGCAGGACCACGATGTTGGAACCCTTCAGCGCCTCGATGACCGGCGAGATATCCGTGATCGTCGGGGTCTTCTGGTCCACGACCGGCACCGCGCCCAGCGTCAGGCGCGTCTCAAAGGTATCGCAGGTGACCGTGTCGTGCATCGCAAAGTAACCGTTCGCAAACGTCGGGTGGACGTGCACCACGGCCTGCGCGTCCAGGTCCTCGTAGACGCTCGTGTGGAAGCGCTTCTCGGAAGACGGCACGAAATCCTTGTCGCGGGCCTTGCCCTCCAGGTCGATCCACCCGATATCGCCGTCCTTGAGATCCCCCAGGCACGTCCCATGACCGGTGATAAGGCACCCCTCCTCGCCGGCCCGCACGCTCAGATTGCCCGAGAGCCCCCCGGAGAGGTCCTTCTCCCAGATCCAGCGGCCGACGGTGATCATCTCCTGCTTGTGTTTATCCACGTTCCCTCCCGCTCCCCCGTAAGGCAGGATCTACGTATATCAACGGCACGTCTTCCGTCGGCGGCGCGAAGGTCTTGATGCCCCACGCCGTGACCTTTCTGCCGCCTAACGTCAACAAGGACCCCCTGGCCCGGCCGGTCCGGCCGCG
>CAZDLS010000004.1:0-19365 GCA_964506425.1 uncultured Planctomycetia bacterium
GAAACTTTCCTTTAAAGAAGACGGTCGGGTCGGTCTCGGTGGTAGAGACCAGATCTACCTTCATTTGTTCCACCGCCCCGCTCACGGGATTGGTCGCCTGCAGAACGACCACCCTGACCTCGTTCGGCTTCCCGTCGTCGTCGAGACCGTAGTAACCCGGAAAGGTCTGCGCCTTGATGTGCGTATCTTCGCCGCTCTCGATCGTGCCGCTCTGCAGGGCCTCGACGAACTTTTCATCGGAGGCGAACCTGCGGACGACGCCGTTCGCATCGGCGATCTCGGGCAGGCCGTCCTTGCTTAAGCTGAAGAAATCCTCCCTGAGGACCTTGCCCTTGAAGATGGAGTCTTCGGCAAAGTCGCCGGGCACGGCGGAGATGAAGTCAACCTTGCCTTCGGTGCCGACGTTCGCGATGACGATCTTGGCGCTTTTCCCCTGATAGGTGCCGGAGAACGTGCGCACCTGCGCCGGAACGATCCGGGAGGCCTTAAAGTCCCCGCTCTCAAAAGCCGCGACGAGGCCGTCGACCGAGGGGAAGGCGCGGTATGTCACGCCGTCGAAGAGCATGGGGAAGTCCGGGGTCTCTTTGTTGAGCTGGAACGGATTGGCGGAGATGATGCGCGCCCTGTTACCGGATTCGAGATCGACATCGCCGGGCTTCGTCGATATGGTCTCAACGATACCCTCCAAGAGCCCCGTGCCCGTCTCGTCGTACCTTAACAGCAGGATCGCCTTGGCGTCCCTGCCGTTGAATTCAAGGGTCCTGATGTCGATATGGGTGTCCGCGCCCTTGCCGGGGATATCGTTATGCGCCATCGCATCGACAAGCTCGGCGATCGATGAGAACCGATAGACCTTACCCATGCTCGCTTCGCCCAACGGCGTCGATCTGACGGAACTCAGGTACGGGACCTCATAACCGCTGATCTTGCCTTCTGTGTCCTTGACGATACTGACGTCAGCCACGAATTTGAACGTATCCGGCGTGGTCATCGCCACAAAGGCCTTATCGATCCGGGCGGTCTTGGCATTGACCTGAAGGATCAGATCATAGGCCCTGCCTGTGCCATCAAATACAGAATCCCTCAAGGCCTTGACAGACCAGCCGGTCTGGTCATTCAGGTTGCCGTTACTGTCGAAGTTGCTGAAGATGCGTTCCGTCGGCTCAACACCTGTCATCGGCAAGCCCTGTTCCTCGAGCTTGGCCAACAGCTCTGCGCCCATGACACTGGCCTGTTCCCCCAGATTGACACGGACGCTCACGATCTTGCCTTCTCTCAGGTAGGCCTCTGTCATTTCCTTGCCGTTGTCGTTCACGCCGAAGACCCTCTGCGCCGTGCCGTCTACCGCAGCTTGATGGATCATGTGGAACGACGCGCTGGCCAGACCGGGCACGGTCAAGGTGCGCTCGCCCAGATCGATCGCCCAACCGGTCTGGTTGGTCAGGTCCATGCCTGCGTCAAAGCCGCTGTACACGCGGGCCACGCTGAGGTCTTTGGCCTTCTGCGGATCGATGCCCATCTTTTGCAGGACTGCCGGCGCGAGCCTGTCGGCCGTCTCGCCCAGGTCGGCGCGGACGTTGACGACGCGTGGCGCGGCGCCGCTGACGTCCATATACGGGGTGACCATTGTCTTGCCCTGGGCGTCATAACCGGCGTAGTTGAGGATGCGCTCCTTGCCGTCCGGCCCGATGAGGTAATGCTTGGAGAGTTTGAATACGTCGATGACCGTATCGCTTTCCTTGACCGCCGACGTGCCGCCGAACTCCCAGGAGAAATGTTTGAACTCCTTGACCGTGCCGTCTTCGTTGATGCTATAGACCGGCGCGCCCTGGATGCCGTTGGTCAGATCTATCATGTAGGACAATTCCAGGTCGCGGTTCGGATAGAAGAACGCGACCTCGCGGAAGCGGCCCTGGCCGTTGCCGGTCGCCTCATAACCGATCTTCATCAGCGTGGCGCCGTCGGCGATGGCCCTTGCCAGCTGGGCCCGCTTGTCGGCATCTTTAAAATCATCCCTTTCCTTCCACGCGGGCAGTTTCCCGGGCTGCGCCAGAAGCGGATGCTCCCGGAAGAACGCGCTCATGTGCGGCGCGGCCAGCTCGTGGACGTGCATGGCCTTAAAATGATGCCTGGTCTTATCGGCCTTGTCGAGGGGCACGATATTGAAATCTTCGTCCACCATGACCCCGATCTCACGGGTGGGTATCCAGCCGCTCAGGAGCAGGTATTTTGCGTCATCCGTCTTCTCCTCGGCGGAGAACGCGTTGAACAACGGCTTTCTTCCGATGATCTTGCCGTCTTTGACTTCGTCTTTCTCCCACATGTACTCGCCCTTTTCGTTGCGCGCCTGTTGCGAGAGAACATCGTTCCACTTGGCCCTGATGTCGTTCTCGGTCCAGGCGGTGAAGAGCGTGCCGCGGACCAAGTCCGGGGTGTTGAGCCAGACCGCCACGCGCCGGCCCTCGAGGTCGCTGCCGGGACCGAGCCGAGACGGCCTCTTGGCGGCCTTGAGCGTGTTATCGTGGTCTGCGTACAGCCGGCCTTCAAGATAGGCCAGCTCGCGCTCGGTCATGTATGCCGGCAGGGCCACGGGCCTGCCGTCGGCGGTCAAGAGATAACGTCCCTCGTGTTCTTTGTCGGGCTCGAACTTAAGCTTGAACTCCCCCTCATAGCCCGGCTGGCCGTTCGGGCGGTTCTTCCAGCCGTGGACGAGCTCAGGCTCAGTCACGTAGTTGAGCGAGCGCAGCCTTGTATCGCCCTGGAACTGCGGGATGACGATGTGCGTCTCGGAGAGGTCGGCGAACGCCTTGCGGCCGTTGTTGTTGAGCAGCAGCGTCGCGCCGTTCCTGAAATACACCAGCTCCTCTTCGCCGGCCGGCCCCTGGCTGATGTTGCCTGCGGTGTTGAGGGCCGCGTCCGCCTGCAGGCCGCCGGCCAAGGCCGCGTCCGTAAGCTGCTGGGGCGTCATCTGGATAAGGCCCATGTTCGGGTCCACGGCAATGGCGGCCATCGTGGAATCCGCAGCGCTGAAATGCTCCATGATGTCGAGGATCGGCTTGCCGGCCCTGACGACCGCCGGATACTTGGAGCCGGCCAACGCTTTCGGCAGGATGAGCGCCTCGCCCTCGCTGTCGGCGATGCGGGCGTGCTGCTTGATCTGGGTGCCGTCGGCGGCGGTCTCGTTGATCAAAACGTAATAACCGGGGCCGAGGCTCGTATCCATGCCCCTGGCGTCCAGCTCGTCGGCCGTGAAGAACACGATCCCCTGTGTGCTGCGCTGGGCCGGCGTCATGAACCGGACCGGCTTGGCATTCGCATAGCCCTTTTCGTCAAGAGGCAGCGGCAGCTGGCCGTCCAGGCGGTAGGCGAGGCTGTGGGTCTGAAGCTTAAAGGTCGTCTCATAGGCCAGGTCTGCGGGGATGACCGTGCGGCCGTTGATGTCCTTGTTCCCGCCCAGGGTGGCTGTATCCGGGCCGTCGAGCACCGGGACCGTCGCCTTATCCGGCGTCAGGCCTTCCAGCGGGATGAGCGGCGATTGCGTCGGCGTCAGCGGCAGCTCCACCCTTTCCCTGGTCCCGATGGAGCCCAGGCCGAACTGGAGGCCGAAGCCGTCGTGCATGCCGCCCTTGTCCCAGTTGATGCCGTAATCCAGCTGGGCGGTCGTGTGGAAGAAGGGTGCCTCGAGGCCGAATCCTAAGGCCTGCTTGCCGTACTTCTCGTTCACGCCGCCGTCCACGGTGAACTTCACGCCGTCGGGCAGGGCGACCTCGATGAACCCGCGGGCCTTGGTGGTGTCGTTGCCGGCATTGGCCACGCGGCCGCCGACCGTCGTCTTGACGTTCTTGCCGGAGAGGAAACCGACCGGGGTCTTGAACTCGCCGCCGGCGTAAGGCAGGTACTCGCGCTTCGCGAACTTAGAGGTGTCCCACTCCGGCGTGAAGTCGATTGACCACATCGCCCCGGTCTTGGGGTCCTCGCGGCCAAAACGGACCCCGCCGTAATAGGACTGTTCGCGGATGAAGAGTTGTTTCGGCAAGTAGACCCTGTCGCCCGCGGCATCGTGCATCTCGATCTTCACGTCGCTCGTGGCGCTCGTCTCGGCAAAGCCGCCGCGCAGCTCGACGAAGTAATCCTTGGCCAGGTCATTGCGGATCTGGAGCTCGTGGAACTGGATCACGTTCTTACGGTCGAGGTCGAAGTCCCACGACGTGCCGTCCTTAAAGCCGATGTCCGCGTATCCGACGTAGGAGAGGGAGAGCGCATCCTTGGCCGCGGCCACGTTCTCGAAGAGGACGAAGCGCCGCATCGGCACCTCTTCATACTTGCCGGGCCCGACCTCGCGGTACATCAGGCGGTCGGCCACGCCCAGCGCGAAGAGGTTCATGCCGTTGTCGCCGAGCGGCGTCCGGAACCCGGCCCCGCGCTGGTGCGTCTGCGGGGTGCCGTCATACTGGACCGAGACCGAGTAAAGGTCTATCTTGGTGCCCAAGAAATCGTAGATATCCGTCACTTGGACGCTGTCGCTCAGGTAGTAGCTGTCCATGAAGTACTGGCTGACATTGCCCACGGCCTCCTCGGAATCCACGAGCTCCCGCAGCTCGTCCCGGGTGTAGAACGGCAGGCCCGGATAGGCCGGCCGCATGGCATCGGCGTCCTTGGCGATGGCGCGCGCCTTCTCATTGAGCCGGGCCCTTGTCTGCGCCACGCGCCGCGACAGGTCGGCGATCTCCTGCATCGCCTCGTGCGTCTGGTCACGGGCGTCCTCGAACCGGTAGAACTGGTCGACGGTGCTGTCGATGATGTCCGACCTCCACGCGATATACTCCTGTGTCTTGCCAAGCGTCGCGCCGAGGTCCTTCTGGACATCTGCGAGATAAGCCTGGGCCTTGGGCAGAGTGGCCATCTTTTGCAGACCTTCCAGCTCCTCCTTGGAGAAGAACTGGCCCAGGAACGGATCATAGGGGTCTTCCTTGCCTGTCAGGATGCCCTGATAGAGGAAGGCGCGGTGGTAATCGGTGAGCGTGCTCACCCTGTACTCCTGGCCGCCGGCAAGGAGCGAGTCTTCCTTCGGCTCCTTGTCCGGATGCGGCTGGCCGTCCCACCCATAGCCGGTCAGCTCCTTATAGCGGTCAAGGGCGCCCGGAACGTGCGCCGCCGCGCCGTCCGACAACGTGACGCTGCGGCCGTAGAGGCGGATGTTCCAATACTCCAGACCGTCATTAAGGATATCTTCCTGCCTGGCCTTATCCGCCTGGCCTGCCGGCGTGTCCGGGAAATTCATCTCGTCCAGCGAGGCGAGCTTCTCCTGCGTGCGCTGGATCTGGCCTTCGAGCCAGCGGATGCCCCACGTCCCCTTGGACGACTCAGACTCACCGTTGTCCGGCCGGTCAAGGACCGTGACCTCGTCGCGGAGCGTCAGGTAGCCCGTCGTCGCCTTGACCCGGGTGGCATCCGCGTCCGCCACACCGCGCACGGCATTGTTTATCTTGTTCATCGCGTAATCGATGCCGCGCCACGCGTCGATCAACTGCTCTTGGGCGGCGGCGAGCTGTTCGGTCGCCCACGCCCTGTTCAGTTGGCGCACCTTCTCGGCATCCTGCTGCCACCCCTCTGTGCCCGGCAGGTCCCCGCCCCGCGCCTGCCACTGCTCCAACCCCCTGCGCGCGTCCTCCACGTCCAGGACCGGATCGAGCGTGATGTCCACGCCTTGTCGCAGGCGCGCCACGTAGACCTCGGCCTGTTTCAATTGGCCTGCCAGTTGGGCCATCTCGAACTGGGCGCTCTGCATCTGCGAGATGAAGTGGTCCCACGCGCCGAAGTTCGTGCCGAAGACCTCGCCTGCCGCGACGCTCGCGGCCTCGATGTCGGTCCGGCTGTCCGCCATCTGTCCTTCGATAACGGTCATGTCCGCCTGCGCCTTCAGGATCTCGGCCTCGAGCGCGGCCGTGGCCCGCTCCAGGTTTTCCACCTGCCGGGCGGTGTTCTTGGCGATCCAGGCGAGCCGCTCCTGGACGAAGACGCTGTACTGGAGCACGACGGTCTCGAGGTCGAGCTTGTTCTGCAGATCGATGCGTACCGCCTCCATGGGACGCGGCAGGTCCTGATAGACCTTGCGCAACCAGTTGAAGTACGTCTGCTGGCGCTGGAAATCCGTGGATTCGCGGGCCAGCTCCGCCACCCTGTCGAAGTGGCCCGAGAGATCCCCGTAGACCGTCGGCACGGCGTCGGCGTCCGGGCCGGCGGCCGTGGCCTTCGACAGGTCGATCTGCGTCAGATCCAGTTCCATCTCCGGCAGCTGCGTCATGGTGCCGACCGAGGGGGTTGCCTGGCGTTCCAGACTGCCGTCCGCCTTGACGGTGAACTGGTATGTTTCGGCGTCGCTCAGATCCTGAGGATTGTCGATGCGCGGCCACGACTCGAGGATGGCCGGGATGGCGCGCGGGACGCCGTCCTGCTTCGTGCCGTAGGCGACAAACTCCGCGTCATAGATGCGGCGCACGTCCACGTCGAGCGTCACGGGCTCAAAGTCCTCCCCGAAGCTGATCGTCTCCTTGAAGCCGGAGACGATCTTGCCCGCATCCTCGAGCGCCTTGACCTGCTCGAAGCTCAGGGCACGGCTCATCCAGCCGCCGTTGCGGAAGGTCCAGGCGACGGCGTACGGCACATCCAGGGTGAGCGGCTCGGCAAAGGCAAAGGCGCGGCCCTTGAACGAACCGTCCGTAAAGGTGAAGCGGCTGTCCTCGGCCAGCGGATGGCCGTCCAAAACGACGTGGACGCCGCCTGCCATGGTCATCTTGACCGTCCTGGTGTCAGGTTCGCCGTCCAATCCGTTCGTGACGATGGCCTGCTTGTAGCCCGTGCCCTCCGGGACCGTCTCGGTGACAAGATCGGTACGATGGATCCGGAAGCGCGAGCCGCTGTTGACGAGCCAGACGGTCTTCTGGCCCTCGAAGTGGTCCATCATCTCCAGCCGCATCATGCCCAGACGCAGGGAGGGCAGGACGATCTCAGTAGTGTAGGGATTGAGCCGCGCCCTGTTCTCTGTCACCAGCCGGCCGTCGGCGTCGCGGATATCCGTGACCACGTTACCCTGGGCATCGAAGGCGAACTGGCCGTTCTTGATGAACGCCAACGGGCCTTTGGTGAGCACGGACGCCGGCACCTGTCCGAGTGTCGTGAACGGCCTGACGTCGCGGCCGAAGACGTCGAGGCTGACGCCGTAACCGTGGACCATACCCTTGAACATCGCGTCAAGGCGCGCAAAATCCCGCGAGCCCGTGACCCGCATGAGCAGGCGCGGGCGGTCCAACTCGTCCTGGTCGGTCTTCCACGGCCACTGGTGGATCGCCCTCAGGAAGCTCTCTGTCTCGAACCGGATCACTTCATCGCCGACCCGCAGCTGGCCGGGTTCCTCGGCGCGCCAATACATCGGCGCCGGAGGAATGATATCCCACTTCTTCGCGACAAGGCCATTCCTATAAATGTTCTGCAAATGCGTCGCCAGATCCGGCTCGATCCAATACTCGCCGTTCGGGTCCCCCAGGGCGTCCACACCGCGCTTGTAGGCCTCCAACTGCGCGAGCGAAGGAACGGGAATAGCGGAGAACTTCGGATACTGCGGCTGCAGCTTGCCTGTCTTGAGCGTCTTGCCGACGGCGGCCAGGAACTTGTTGATGGCCTCGCCCACGGTCTCGAGGTTATAGAAATCTATCGTCTTGAGCTTTTCGGTGACGTCGTTATCCGGGTCGACTTGGGTGCCCACGGGCATATAGGCGTAATAGCCCATCTCGGTCTTGAAGACATAGATGCCGTCGCCCAAAAGCGAGGCATTAAGAATAAGGTTGGGCACGATGCCCCTGAGCCGGTGCTCGATGTCCATGCCGACCTGCAGTTTGCCGAGGAAGACGTCGAGGTTGACCTGAGTCTTGAGCCCGAGCGCCGCCTTAGACCTCCAGAAGAGCTCCAGGCCGGCCAGCTCGCCCTCCCTCTTCTGGACCAGGCCGTCGCCGCCGATGCCCAAATTGTGGCCGAAGAGCGTGATGCCGATCAAGCGGTCGTGCGCGTCCTCCTCGACCTGGATGGGGATGATAAGATGCGAGACCTCCTGTCTCTTGATCTCATCGGGCAGTGTCAACGCCTGCGCGAGACTCGTGGACAAGTCATACAGGGCGGCGCCGGCGAGCAACGTCGGCAGTCCGTCGGCGATGAGGTCCCTGTGGAAACCGACGCCGATCTTGGCGATCTCGGGGATGACGCCGTAGTCGCCGCCCAGGGTAAAGCCGAAGTTCGTATCGCCCAATCTGCCGAGAGGCAGGACCATGTTCCCAAGGTGCTGTTCGATGGCAAAGGAAAGGTTGAGCAGGTCGTGGCCGGCCATGGTCGGGCCGGAGCGGACGACCTCGTAAAAGGTCTGGCGCAGCTGGAAGTAGTCCGCGTAGTTGCGGCTGAGCACGGCCTCGAGGTAGGCCGTGTCGCGGAACGCCTGCGACGCAGGCGTCAGCATCTTGTTGTCCAGCCTCAACGTGTCATCGTCGAACGGTCTGAGGTCTTCGACCACGTCGCCGAAACGGCCCTCGTCGAGCGCGGCCCGGACCTTGCCCCGGAGGTCTTCGGGAAGGTCGACCTTTTCGAGTTTCTCACGGTCGAGGTAATCCTGCGCGCTCTGCATGTCGCGGCTGTGGCGCGCCTGGTCCAGAGCCGTCTCCAGGCGCTGCTGCGCCATCTCTTTTTGTTTCTTGAGCTGCGCCAGCCTGTCCGCGAAGGTGTCCCTCTGGATGCGGATGCGCAGCTCGTCGATCCTCTGATCATCGGTCAACTTGGACGCGTCGGCTGTTTCAAAGGGCTCGAGTTCCTTTGTCAGATCACCGACTTTCTTCTCGAGCTTGCCGATCATTATCTCGGTCTGCTCAAGGTCCTGGCCGAGGCCCGGAGCCAAGGCCTCCCTGATGAGCGGGTCGGCGAGCTTGGTGCGGTCGTGGAAGGCGACCTGTTTCGCCAAGCCGCCGATGCGGTAATCCAGCTCGCGCTCCTGCTCGGCCGCGGCGCGTTTCTCTGCAAAGAGGCCGCGCAGGCCGGCCATGTCTTCATCGATCCTCTGGTTCACGTTCTCGAACTCGCGCGTCAAGGCATCCAGATCCTGCTTGGCCTTCTGGACATCGGCATCAAAGGCCGTTGCCACGGGCTGGCCCGGCGCAACGGCAGGCTGGATCAGGGATGGTGCGGCCGGCTGGGTCAGGGACGGCACGGCCGGCTGGGTCAGGGTCGGCATCGTGGTCCCGGCAAAAGGCAACGTCCCGGCATCGTACATCTGGTGGGCCGTTACCCCGAACATGCCCAACCCGGCCGCCAGGCCGAGGGCGCCCACGATCATCCGCTTCCTGTCGCGGCGGTGGACCCCTGAGATCAACACGCCGGTGCTAAAAAGCGCCGCCGCCAACTCGGTCAAAAGCAGGGATCCGCCGGCCCAGTCACGGTGAGGCGCCTGCGGCGCCGTAAGTTGCGGCATGATGAGGCTTGCCGGTCTGTTCAGGACCTGTCTTGCCTGCGCCTGCCTGGAAAGCGCCTTCCACATCTCCTGCCGCGACGCCGGGATCGCGTTTTTGCCCAGGTCCCTGGCGCGGATGATGTTTTCGCTGATCCTGGCATCAGCCTGTTCAACCATGCTGTTCAAGCCACTGATGTTGGCCGTCACGCTCTGCCGCTGCTGCGTGAGCTGCTCGAGTTCCCGGATGTCCTGGGCCGCCTTTTTCGCCGGGTCGGTCAGCCAGAGGAGCTCGCCCGCGCGGAACGTGACGCGCTCTTGGGCGCGCTCCAGGGCCTGCCCGGCATCGGCGAGCGCCTGGGCCCTGACGCCGAGCTCCTGACCCAACTGTGCCTGCCTGGCCTTGGCGGCCTCCAGCTCGACGCTGCGCAGGGCCGCCTGCTGTGTCGCTGTGTCGAGCTCCTTCGCGGCGGTATCGAACGCCGTGCGCGCGCCGAGGGCCTTGACCTCCAGCTCACTGCGCGTCTGCGGCAACAGGTGCGCGGCAAACTTCGCGCCCTGCGCCTGCATCCTCTGCGCAATAAGGGCCCCCCTGCTGAACAGCCTCGAGAAACCGTTCGTATCGCGCTGCATGACATCACGGATAGTCGGATAGAAATGAGAGGCGCCGGTCTCCTCGAACATCTTCCGGCCGATCTTGTTCGCCTTGAACAAGTGGACCAGATCCAGGCCCTGGCTGTGATAATCATAGCCGTCTCTCCTGGCGTCATACACAAGGTGTGTCGTCGTGAAATCATCGGCTCCCACCGGCCGCACGCTGACCTGCGCGGGCAGCTTGTCATAGGAAGGCAGGACCAACGCCGTGCGCAGCTCATCCGCCAGGGTCCATCTGCCCGGGCGATCGATCTTGATTGTCGTCGGCCTGCCCTCGTGCTCAAATCTCGCCTCAAAACTGCCATCGGCCGCCAAAGTATAATGTTTACCCAACAGGGCGATGCGCGCCTCAAGCTCGGCCTCATCGTCGCTCAGGCCATAGGCGCGGCCCAGACCAAAGAGCGTCTGCTCGATCTGCGGCTCAGTGCCAAACCCTTCGACTCTGCTCAGGGCAAGCTGCGGCGACAGCCGGTGCCGCTGGGCCGCCTGGCCGATGTGCCACTTGGCCAGGGCCTTCTCCTGGCCTTGCGGGGAGACCACATGCGTGGTCCCCATCAAGACCACTGTCTGCTCCTCGGATATATCGTCGGCGGTGATGCCCAGCCCGTTATTGATGTTCTGCCAATATTGCGTGTTGGTGCGGAAGTTCAGGTCGGCCGCGGCGCGGGCGTGGGTCTCATCGAACGCCACCGCATCCCAGGCCCAGGACCGGACAGAGGGCGTCTGACTCTGATAGTTCTTGACGACGGGCTGGGTGATCTCATACGGCGGAAGCGACATGGTCTCGTATCTCTCAAGGTTGAACGTCCTGCCGACCAAGATAGCGGCGTCCTCCGTGAGGTCCGTCGCGCCGTAACCGATCGCCAGGCTCGCGGTGGCGCCGGCCGCCAACGCAACAGTGAGACCGCCCAGGATGAGGAGCTTTTTCTTCTTCGTAGCGGCGCCCACGCCGATCGCGGTAAGGCCCAAGAGGCCGATGCCGCTGAGGATGAGGCCTTCCTTGACGCCGATGCCGGCCCCGACCTCGATCTCCAGATATCTCGTCCCATCCAGGATGCCCTGGTTCAGGTGACCATACGTATCCCTGAGGGCTGTCCTGTTCTTGACCTGCCAATCTCTGATAGCGGCCTGGGCCGCGTCGTCAAGCTTCTTGGCCTCCGCGAGCTTCGCCTCGGCGGCCTTGAGCCCGTTCTCCGCTGCGGCAGACCGCTGGGTCATCTGCGTGACCGCCTCATCGGCCTGACGCAGATCGGTCTCTGCAACCTTCTTGTCAAGCTTGGCGGTCTCGGCCTTCACCGCGGCCACGCCCCGGGCCAACTCTTCCTTTTGAAGCGCGTCCGCCGCCTCGAAGACCTCCTGGGCAGTGGCTTTGATGCCGACAAGGTGCGTCGGCTTCTGATGGATGACCTGACCGAGGCTCGCGTCCACCTTGTCGACAGGCAGGCTCAAGCTCAAGACGTCGACCGACGGCGTCTGGGCCATGAACTCAGCGTCCGGTATCTCACGGTGCAGGACGGAGACGGGCAGGCGCCGCAGGCTCGGATGTCTCTCATAAAGGTTGTGGACGAACTGGGCGTATCTCTCAAGGGCTGGGGCGCCGAAGCTATGGGTGTCGAGCGCGTAGCCGATGACAGCCGGGTGGTTGCCGAGCTCGTGGATCCAGCACAGGTAATAACCGCTCGAGATATCCCTGATCCCGTTGGCCCTGTCATCCCTGAAGCCGACAAATGCCTTGATGCCCTTCTGATACAGCGCGTCCAGCGTCTTACTGCTCACCGGCCTCTGCGTCACGATGGTATTGACCTCCGGGTCCCAATCCGCCAGCGCCTTGTCCACCTCCGCGCCCCAGAACTTCGGCGGCGCCATCTTGGAGACGATAGTAAGCGGCTGGCCGTCCACGAGGAGCTGGTGGCCGGAGGTGCGGATGGAAGAAAGACCGGCGGGCGGCGCCAGCGGCGGAGCGACCACGGGCGGCTGGGTCGGCTGGGTGACCGCAGACGGCTGGGTGACCGTGCCCGGTCTGGGCTGCACAACCGGAGGCGCGACCGTCGCCTTCGGCAGGGACGGGATGGTCGGCTCTGCCGGCCGCACCGCAGGGGTTGCTTCCCGAACCGTCGGCACAGCGGGCGCCTTGACGGCAGCGGCCGCTTCGGGCAAAGCAGCAGGGGCTGTCCAAGAACCAAAGAAGCCGCGCACCGCCGTGTAAGCCTGCTTGGGCGTACCGTCCTCGTGGACCAGGCCCCAACCATTGTCCGCGCCCTTGCGCGCATTATCCTTAAAGGTCATCAGAAGGACCGGCACCTCCAGAGACTTCGCTTCTTCCAGGCGGCTGAGGAGCGCGCGCGCCTGCGCCTCTTTGCTCATGCGGGTCGACTGGACACCCGCCTCGGCGACATACACCGGCTTCGTGATCCCGGCCTGCTGTGCCGCCGCCTTAAAGCTGCCCACCATGTTGCTGATATCGCGGTAGGTATTGACGCCGATCATGTCCACGTCGGTCTTGAGCGCCGCGGCAAAATCCTGCGGATGATCGGCCAGGACCATGGAGACGAGGACCTTGCCGCCGAAGGCCGCGTGGATCTTCTTGGCGGCCGCATCCACCATTTTGAAATACTCACTCAGCGGCTGGCCCGTCCACTGCGAATGCTGAGGCGTGCGGCCGTTCCTTCTGTAGTTGTGCTCATTGCCCAATTCAGCAACGATCTGCACGCGGTCCTGCGCCGCTTCGACCTGCTGGCGCAGATACGGGATATAGGTATCAGACCAGAGACTCACGCGCTGACGCTCCGCAGGCACCTGCCCGCCCCAATACTTCGTGATAACCTCGGGGCCGTAACCATAGTTATTGAAAGGAATGTTGGTGAAGACCGTCTTTATGGCGCCGGTCTTCGCCCAGTGCTGCGTCCACGCGGCCGGTATCGGGAAATAGCCCCTGACGGCATTGCCGAGAACCTTGTCCCGGTCCGCATCGGTAACGACCTGGGCATCGAGGGTCGTGCCGAACGGCGGCAGGCCGTTGACGTGGAACTGGAAGCCGTTGATCTCGGTGTGGAACGGCTGCGGTTGGTTCGCTGTCAGATCGGGTGTCTGGGTAACCTGGGAAGGTTGATCCTTCTGCGGCGTGGTCCGGAGGGAATACGTTATGACGGCTGCCGGCGGCGCCTTGTTGTGAGGAGTTATCTTCGTTCCCGGAAGCTGTGTTTCCGCATCAACGAGGGGCACGGTGCCCTGCTTAACAAGCTGTTGCGGCAGGACCGGCACAGCGGGCTGCGCGGCCGGCTGCCTCTCAATATTATTCTGCGTGACCGGCGCCTTCACCGGAGTTTGTTCCTTCGGCGCCGCAGGCACAGCCGGCAGAGCCGGCTCTGTCGTCACCGGGATCGTCGCAGACGGTGCCACAGAAACCGCTGGTCTGCTCGGATCGGCTTTTGCGCCGGCCTTCGTGTCGGCCTTCGTGCCGGTGGCCGTGACTGTCCAGGCCAGACTGTCTGACGACAGTCTGGATTTCAAGGCGGCCTCTCTCAAAGCAGACAGGTCAGGTGACGCCGGCGGCGCCTTGTTGTTCACCTGCGGCGTGACGCCGTTGATCGCAATATTCTCTGTGCGCTGAGCGAGGCGGCCCTGCGCCGCCGGTTCGGGGATTGCCGTCTGACCCGCCGGCAGGCCGGGCAGGTTCCTGTCCGCGCTCTGGGAGAGCGTCGCCTGGGAGATCCGGTCCTGCGGCTGCTTCGCCGGCCCTGCCGGCAGCACCGGCTGCGTCGTCAGCGGGACCGTCGCGGACGGCGCCACGGAAACGATCCGGCGCCCAGCATCGCCCTGCTTCGTCTGCGGCGTGAATAACCAGTTTACGCTGTTATCCGGAGCCTCCGCCATGACCTCATCCCAAGTCCTCGCCTGAGACGTCTCCACCAGCGCCGTCTGCTGCCCGAGCGCATCGTTTATCACAGGGGCGTTCTGCAGCGCCGCCGGGCCCTGCGGCAGGCCCGCGTCGCTCTGGGCCGTGGCGCAGCCGATGGTGCCGAGAACGACCATGCCCACCAAGGCCGCCGCAGCCGCCTGTCTCGCAAACGTCTTCAATGCCGCCGACTTAACGAAATCACCTTTGACGCCGGGGATGGATTCGACAACAGTCTCAGAAATGCACTGTTCAATGGTATCGATATAGTCATCGGTAACGTCGTATTTTGCCTGTATCTTCGCTCTTTCAGTTTTCGGGGCGCGATCGTATTTGGCCCATGCTAATTCCAGCTTCACGATGGCCATGTCCCTGACGGCGCGGCTGTAATGCGAAGACCAGCCTTCCAGATAAAGATCGAGCTCGCGCTTGACGTCTTCGCTGCCCATCTTCACGCCTCTCAAGGCCGTCTTGTTCAATATGACCCTGAGGTTGAAATCGGCCATCGCCTCGTCCAGTTTGGCAAGCGTTGCCGCATCGCGAGCGCCCAATTTAGCAACTAGGCCTGCTATATTCTTCTCCGCTTCTTTGCGCAAGCCTTCCTGGTTCGTCTCAGCCAAGAATCTGCCGCCTTCGACCTGCATATAGTTCTGCATCACAAGATCGACCAAGCCGCCGATCAGGCGGTGGTCCGAATAGCCCAACTCCAGGGCCCGGCCGTACCTGGAGAAGAGCTCTCTCTGAGAAAGCTCAAAGACCCTTGTCATTTTATCGGCCATTAAGACCTTCGTTAACGAACTCCACTTCTGCTGATATCTGTCGAGTTTTCTCCCTAAGCGTTCTCCCCGTCGTCCGGTTGCGCGGTTCAGACGATCCTTGACCTTATTGATCTTTTTGCCAAGCTTGCCGATCTTCCTCTCGCGGTCCGCAAACTCTATCGCAGCCAAGGCGCGGTACTCATCATCGAAAGCATGATTAACGCCCCGATTCTGCAGAATATCCTCGATCTCATGATCGCTTAATATGCTGATATCTTTTTCGCTTGTAAGATCATCCCTTAATCTATCTTCAAAATTGGCTATTTGTCCTATCTCGTCCCAAGAAATCTCCTGCCTGTTCAACAGGGTCTTCCAGGGGGCCAGTTCCATGGCCAACAGCCCTTTGGCCAGCTCGGCGAGGCGATCGTGCTTGAGATAACCGAATGTCTTATCGAGATCGGCTTTTGTGAAACCGATCTGCTCTTTGGCCTCGGCGGACAAAGAATCAAGCGCATCATGGAACTCTTTGGCATATTCGCGGAAGGCGCCTTGGACAAAAGGATCTTTCCCTTCAGTCCTCTGCAACGCGTCCAAGGCCTCACCAAGTTTATAAAGGACGGGAATGTGGGCCCTCAGCGAAGAGAATGTCCCATAGATGATCGGATCCTTCCCCTGCACTGCGCCAGCCTCAAAAAGTGCTTCTTCGATCTGCCCAAAGTTACCCCCTCTATCCAATTCAAAGAAATACCGGCAGGCATCTTCCACAGACGACAGCGCGGGATACGATTCTGCAATATTCTGTTGAGATATGGCTGGCGAGGAACTGAGCCCTTGTTGTATCCATGGATGTCTCAGACCAAGTTCTGGATACGTTTCGAAGGCCTTCTTCATCTTTTTCCTCGCGGGATCCCGGAAGTCCGCCAACCTGTTAGCCAAACGATGCCCTGAGATCCATTGTTCCGCGACCGGCAGTCCCTCCTTCCCGCAATCCAGCGCGCCTTCGAAGATCAACAGGTTGATCGGGTTGAATCCGTCATATCGCAAGCCTTCTTTCATATCAGACCTTAGGCCGGCGATGTCCTTTTGTGAAATATGGCGGCGGATACGATACAAAGCGGCGCGGGTACCCAAAGGCTTTCCGACCGCTGCACCCAGGGCATAGGAGACGAGCAAACCATTAAGCACGCCTAATTCAGAACTGACAAACATGCCCAATGGACTGCCAGGGGCGGCCCGTTTGATAACATCCATGGCGGTGCCGCCTAAAATAACGGCACCCAATCCCATCCCACGCTTCCACGGCAGGACATACCGATGTCCCTCATGGGACCCCCAAGAATAAAGAAGAGCCGATAAGCTGAATACCGACGACAACAATTTACCCGGCCCCTCGGCCATGAAATAAAACGGCGCAATCCTTGAAATCGCCCTATGCCTTGATAAAATCCCGACAGCCGGCTTTCCGTCCCTTGGAAGGTATCCGAGCATCGGAGTCGCTGTTTCTTGCAATATTTTCAAGATGGATTCATTATTTAATCTACCGACCGATCCCATGGCGCCGTTCTGCCCCATCAATGCAAACCGATGCATGCTTACGATGGCCCCTGTTACTCTCGGCGCAGCAAAAGAGGTCCCCGTGAGTGAAAGTTCCGACACATGCGTCTCGAAACCTTCCGGTGTCGGCACCGTCACTCTCCGCGAAGTTTTATAAGTTCCTTCAGCGGCAATATCTAACCGTGGACCATAATTTGAATAAGACGCTCTCAGCTTCCCGAGAGAAGCACCCACTGCTATCACACCGGGATACGCGGCCGGATAGTTCACTTTTCCTATGCCTTCATTTCCTGCAGAGGCAACCATAGTTACGCCGGCGCCGGCCAACTTGCTGATCTGGCCGGCTTCCTCTGAAGAATATGAGTGTCCTCCAAAACTCATGTTTACAACAATTCTTGAATCCGGATTCTCTGCGGCATACTTTTCTATCCGGGAAAGCGCGTGTAAGTAGGCCGGGAGGTCTATCTTGCCTGCAAAATTATCGACCCCATAGAAGAAGAGCAGATCAGGCTTTCCATTCCCTTTGATCAGTTTGTTCACAACATCGCTATGTGTTAGACCGGAAAACATATTGAATATCCTTCTTGACTCCGGCAGCATGCCGGAATAAGAATCGAGGACAAACACGACGATCTTTTGTGGATTTTCTGCGGAGCTCGGCTCTCTACAACTACTCACGCCGGCATTTACGGCCGCGATAGAAGAAATTGCTGCCTTTAAGAAACCTCTCCTCGAGATGGGTGCCTTATCGAACGCCGACGAGGAGGCGGCGGAAGCATCAAAGTGTAGGCTCAAGTAGACGGGAGGAACCTGACCCAAGAAGCCGGAGATCTCGGACGCAGTGATCGGCTTCCACTTCTTCTCACCTTCCGCGCGGTACTCGATGGAGATCCCTGTCGATCCCTTAAGGACGTTCGTTACGAACCCGGCCAAGTCAGCGCTCAGTTCATTGACAAAATTGACCCTCCTCGCACCCTGGCCCCTGACTTTCTCCAGCGTCCAATCAAAGAGCTTCCTGCCGAATCCCCGGTTTTGGAACTCAGAAAGGACAGAAACCTGGATATTGACAACTGTATGATTCTTCCAGCCCATCTGGACGCTGCCGATATTCCTGCGCTCGAACACACCGCTCTGATCTTTCGCAAGCAAGAAATAAAAATCCCCGTGACGATGCAACTCGTAGATCCTCTCAGAATCTCTTCCGAATGAAACGACTTCATCGTGTTCCACATTTGTCTTCGCCCGTTTCATCTTTGCGTGGAGATCAAGCGTATATCCGAAGCCGTCGGACAGCTTCTGCATAAAGGACTTCTCGGCGTCCAGCTTCACCAGGTCGGAGATGATCTCCGGCTGGTTCCGCTCGATACCGTTGACGACGATGCTGGACAAGAGATGCACCTGCCGTCTTGTCAGGCCTGGGCGGGTGTTCAACATATCGACCATCGGCCGGACCTTCAGCATGCCGGCGAGAGGCAATTCCTTGAGGAGGTCCACGAGCACATAGTGCATGTCGCAGCTCCGGCCGAAATCTCTGACGACCAGATCGGTCAAGGCCCCGACCATATGGCCCAGGCGCGCCTGGCCGCTGCGTTCCCATAACTCCCTGACCGGACCCTTGGCCGCGCTCATCCCACGCTGGACCTGGTCCAGGATCCAGCTCTCTAACAAATGCCGCTCCTCTGTCTCACCGCGCTCGTCCAAGACCCTGGTGAACTCCTTGACCGGCAGGCCTTCAACCCTCAGCTCATGCTCCTCTTGCGCCGCCAAGACACTCTTGATGGCCTCATCGAGATGCTTCTCTTCGATCGCCGCCAACTTGTCGTAGAGAGGGACCGCAGTCTGCAGCATAGCGCTGATCTCCGGCATAGAGACGGTGTCGCGGGCCTCCGTGGTAAAGAACCGCGTAACCGTCCTCAGGTCCTCCGCGAGCCAGCAACAATTTTGCGTGGCCATATCGTCGCTGCCCCGATGCGCCTTTTTCATCAAGCTCTCCGCCTGTCTCTTAAGCTCGGGGAGGAGGGTGTTTATCTTTCTCACGCCGGCGATCAAGCGCCCCGTCTGTCCGGCCGCATACCCCGCCTTCAGGGCATCGAAGGCATCCATCAGCCGCAGGTGGACCGGTACCCCTCTGTCTTCAGGGAGGCCCGTGTCGAGGCTACAACCGTTGATACCCGCCGGCGAGGAGGCGCCGTTTTGCGGCAGAGTCAAAGGCGCGAATTTTGCCGGCGCCATGGACGAGAACTTGTGCAACATCTTTTTATACGCGGGGTCATGCGTATCCTTGAAGTCGCCCCGGGTGAACACGTGGATGCCGATGGCCTTTTCTCGCCCCGCCTCCATGACCCTGAGCGCCATGCGCAGATTTCCTTGCTTGTATTTCCGGACCTCCCCCGCCGTATTGCGGTATGTGCCAAAGCGCGCGGTCGTCGTCGAACGGCCCTCCACGACCTGGTCCACGAACTGCTGGAGGACGCCTTCCAGGTCGGCGACCTGGACCTTACTGCGCAATCTTCCCTTGTCGGTGCCCGGGCTCACCAGTACCTTGTATTCAAGCCCGGTCTTTGCTCCCCGGATCCGCACGTCTGTCTTCGCCGCTTCCTTTATCGGCGGCGGGGCCTTAATGCCGTTCTGCCTCAATTTCCCAAATCCGCCGTTTCCAAGCCCCATCTCTGTCAGGGTCCTGCCGATGACATCGCGCGGGATCCGTAACCCTTCTCCTTGAGGCTTTACCAAGTCTTGCGCGACATCCAGAAGGTCCTCAAAAGACCAGACGTCGCCCGCCGCGACCATGCCCTTGAAATCTTCTTCAAAGAGGCGCAGGCCCTCGATGAACGGCCCCTCCTCTTCCTGCAGCGCCTCGTGGGCCATGATGTCGTTGATCAGCAGCCGCCAGGAGCCGAGAAGCTCTTCGTATTGATTTCGCGCGGCGCGGTAGTCGCCCTCCGCCACGGCCTTTTCGGCCCTCTGCCCCGCCCGCTCGATCGAGAAGTACTTGTCGTTGGCGTGGACTTGGAAGTTGACGA
>CAZDLS010000004.1:19375-26006 GCA_964506425.1 uncultured Planctomycetia bacterium
CGAGGTTTTCTCTCTCGAGCTTCGGCAACAGGTCTGTCTTGAAGACCTCTTCGACCCGCGCGACCGGCAGACCCATCCTTTCGGCGATGCGCGGCAGGGATATCCTGACATTCTCTTCTTTCAGCCGGCGGAACGCGTCCAGGACACCCAGGGATTCGCGCAAGAAGATATCTCGCAGACCGTCATTAAAGGAGGTCTTCCTGGCCAATGACGCATCGAGGGTCGCCAGGGTGACCCTGTGCTTATGGAGATCTTCGATCGTTTTGATCTCCTCGGCGATGAGCAGCTCGCGCAGCTGGGCCATGGCCTGGCGGACCTGGAGGGACCTTTCTTCGTGAGACCTGACCGCGTCAAGGCGGCTCAACGCCAAGAGCGACTGGGCCGCCTGGTCGAAATGCGAACCCTGAAGCTGCGCATTGACCCCGGCCAGCGCGTCGACGACCCCCTGCGGCTTGCGGCCTCTGCCCAGGTTTATCGCGATAGACCTCTCGCTCCAGTTGATCGGACCCTCTTTCATGAGCCTGGTCCTGACCGCATGCCTCACTTGCTGTATCTCTGTACGCACGGCCGGATGGAAATCAGCGACTTCGGACCCCAGGCGCCAGAGCGCGTCCTGGGCGGTCCAGGCCTCGCCCGCCGAGAGACAGGCCCTGGCCTCTTGGACCAGTGCGTTGACCGATGCGGGGATCTTTTTCTGTCTGAAATCTATGGAGACGGCGACGCCGGGGAACTTCACGATAGAGCTTTCCACCGGCGAGGAGGCGGCAAAAGACCGTGCGCCTGCCTGCCGGACAGGCAAGGACGTGAGCCTGCCCGCCGAGGGGTTGATGGCAAGGACGTTCGGACGTGCGAACGTCAAGTCGGCCGCCGGCGAGGAGGCGACCCCGGCCACCACCGGATTCAAACGGAACTCGGCCTTATACCTGGACACCTTCACAACATCGCTGCTGCCGGCCGGCGCGAATATCGGCATGCTATCGCTTGCCTTTGCCCACGCTATGCCATTGAACTCGAACTCAACGCTGTCCGGTACAAAAGTCAGACAAGGAAAACCGTGCCCCCTGTCGCCATCGTCATAGAGACTCAGGCCCGCCACGAGAAGAACATTCGGCTCAGACGGCAGGCCGACCCCGTGATCTTCACCGACGATCGTCAGTGTATTGATCTTACCTTTTGCTTGCGACCCAAAAGTCAAAGTTATAAGGCCGCCGTCGCCGTGTTCGGCGATGTTCAACGCCAGCTCTCTGAGGACAGCCCGGACAGAATCGGCCCGCTCCCCTAATGCGGAACGACGCGATGAAACAAACGGCTCGATCCAGTCCGGAGCAATACGGCTGCTGTCGGGCAAGACGGTGAATTTCACGGTTGGCGAGGAGGCGGCGAGGTCGAGCTTGCGGTCGCGGCGCGCGTTCCAGGCCACCTTGACGCCCGCGGCGGTCAGGCCGCCCGTGAGCAACAGCAGGACGTTCGGGGAGAGCGGGGCGGTATGGGGCTTCAGCGGCTGGGCGGCGGCGTGCGCCTCGATGACGGACCTAAGCAGGTACCCTTCTTTGGCGAGATACTTCTTGGCGAAGGCCGCGATGCGGGCGATCTTGCTCTCGTACTCCCTGTCAGAGGCGTAACGCTGGCCCTTCTTGTTGACGAAGTCCGTCATGAGCCTCTGGAAGCTCGCCTCGAGGTCGGCGATGGCGGCATCCAGGTCGCCATTGTGCCGCGCCACGAGCGTGTCGAACGGCTCGGTCACGAAGTAGTTGCCGGAGATCAAGCCTTCGTAGGCCAGAGTGCCGGCCTTGCCGACCATGCCGTTCTGGACGCGGTCAAAGCGGCTGACGGTCCGGTCGTCCCACTCACCGATGTTATAAGGATTGTCCGCCGCGGAGCGGCCGCGACGGCCGAAGGAGGACTCGTTCTGGCCCTGGCCGAGCTTGAGCTTAAGAGGGAAGTAGATGCCGGTGGCCTCAAAGGCCTCTCTGGCGACGGCGGCGAACATCGCGCCGGTCAGCGGGGTACCGTCAAAGACCTTGCCGTTGGCGTTCGTGCGGTCGAGATACTTCTGGACCGCCTGGCCGTAGATCTTCCAGCCTTGCGCGGTCCGCGGCGGCACGCGCAGGTCGATGAACTTCCTGCCGTCGACGGTGACGATGCGCACGCCGCGCTCGAAGACATCGGCCGAGGCCTTATGGGCCGGCGCCTGCTTGACCGGCTCTATCGACGCCACAGGGGCGATATCATCGAGGAGCTGAGGTGCCGCCACACCCGGCGCTACCACAGCCGGCTGCGCCGGCATCTGAGGCTGTGCCGGCAGCTGAGGCGCTGCGGAGGAGAGGCTCAACCAGGTCGTGGCAGACAAGGCGAGCGAAGCGACAGAGACGAACGCGCCGACCAGGACCCTTGAGGCGTTGAAGCCGTAGCGCTGGCGGATATCCCGTCGTTTGCTCGCCATGCGGGTCTGGAGCTGCTCCATCTTCTGACGTCTGGCCTTCGAGAAGGCGGCCGTCTTCGCCTTGATGGTCCTCTTCTGGGCCGCGTACCAACCGTTCAGCTCTTGGAGCTTCCTGGCGTAGATCGGCGAATTCTTGGCTGCGCGACGTACGAGCCACGCGCCATAGCCCAGGCCCAGGGCCGGCAGCGCAACGCCGCACGCCGTGAGAACAGCCAAGATCGGCGAAGATGCCTGGGTCCAGGAGATCTCTCTGTTCAGCGTCGGCTGATGCCATCTGTCGGAGTGCCTAAAGGAGACCGCCCGTGTCGAGACGGCCACGATACCTTCCTCTTCTGCCTCGCTGTGAATATCATTGCCCGGCCGCCAGGCGGTATGGGCAAAATCAGGGAGCCGCACGATCGCTGTCCCTAACAAAGAATCCTGGAGGTCGGCCAAACGCGCCTGCAGGTCCACCCTCGAAGCCGCGAACCCGTCCAGGGCGAGCTCGAGATATTGCGGTCTATAAAGCTCCGTCAAGATATGTTTTATCAGGCCGAACTGCGCTTCGAGGTGTTCATCGCGGATCGCGGGCACCAGGTGGGCCAACACATTGAGGCGCTGACCGCTCCAGGTCTGTCCAAGGCCGGCGGTAGCCGAGCACGTGAACAGGTTAGGGGTGACCAATTCCTCGCCTTCGGCAAGGGTTGCAACGGCAAGGCGTCCTGTCCCCACCCGGGCCGATCCATTGGGCGACACAAAGGAAGGCGCGGTGGCCCGGGACGCAAGATCCGCCTGAGGAGTCACCTCCCAGTGCCCGACCCCATCCGGCTGCGCCAAGACATAGACCCTCACGCGTTCTGCAAGCGGGCTGGTTTGGATCTGGTCTATCGCGGGGAGGGCGGCCACAGCCGGCTCGCTCACGAGCGTGGTCTCGACCGGCGAAGAGACGGCGGTCTGCGATATTGCGGAGACCTGCGGGATTGCGGAGATCTGCTGTATTTCGGAAGGAATTGCGGGGGCTGAAGATACAAAGACCCCCTCTGTCAGCGAGAGGGGCTCAAGCTCAATGTTGCCCTTGCTTACATAACCTCTTGTTGCCGCACTGCTTGCGGTTGTTCCGCTAAACTGTGAGAAGGTGTCCGAGGTTAGACTCCGGGCACCTGCCACACGGGCCGGAACGATTTCTCCTGTGGGGGCGCCGAGCACGCCAACGCCGTACACACCCTCAAGGCGGACAGGTGAGCTCGCCAGGCTGGGCATGCCTTTATGAGCCACCACCTCAGGAAGCGCGCTGCTACCAGTGATCCGGTGGACCTGGGCAAGGCCCTTGACCGGGCTGGAAGTGCTCCTTAAGGTCGCCGTACCCTTGATCGTGCTTACAGTGTTGCCGAGCTTCGCGCTTTCATCTTTCCCGAATCTCGCTTCATGCTTGCCGAAGGAGGTAACACTCGGGGAAGCTGCCACACGGATAGTCTCGTACCTTTCCGTGTCACTGTGGTAACTCTTTAATGCATCAAGAGTTACCGAGAACAACCTGATTTTTGCCGTAACAGAAGTTGCAGTGGATTCCCATGGGAGGAACACCGGACTGTGAGCAGGGATACTCACAGCCGGCGAGGAAACACCGGGTGCGCGGGCTGGAGACGAGACCCCGTTCACGCTGGCGACCGTGTACATGACGGCCACGGCGGACGGAGCAAACTCATAAATATCCGTGATAAGCGAAGAAGAAGCGCCCGCAAAGAGCGTTTCAGGCGATAGGTTGTTCGCGTGGCTGTTATTCGGCCCTGCGGGCGAAGCTGCGGAGGTGGTCGCCGCTGTCTGGGCCGCCGTATTCGCCGTGGTCGTGAAAGGCACGGCAGGCAGTATAGGCACATCCTGCGTCCTGGCCGGCGAAGAGCTCTCCTGCTGTTTCTGAGCCTCTACAGGCGAGGCAGGGGCCTGGGTCTTGGACAGTTTCGTAAAGCGCCGGGCAAAATTCGTCGGCGCGGCGCTCAGGACAGGCACAGATGGCGCCGCCGGCAAGGCCGCGAGCTTGACCGGAGAAGCAGCCACGGATCCCCGATCGATCTCGTCAATTTGTGTGAGCTCGCGGCCTTGTGCGATAAGTGTCGTCTGTATTTCAGGGATCTTCGGCAGCTCAGGAATATTAGGTAAGGATGAAGCCAGGTCAAACCCGCCGCCGAAACCGATAGGTGAAGACGTGCTCCACCCGGTTCCGCCAAGGCCCAAGCCGGTCACGCCATAAGAAACCCCGCCCAGGACGCCCACGCCCGCACCGCTGCCAAAGCCACCCGGCGTCGTCATCGGCACCAGAGGCGTCAGGTTTACCTTATTAATAGCCGGAAGGGCGGGCAGGGTCCGGCCAATATCGCTCCATGACGGCACGGCCGGCGATGAGGAGGGCTCGAACGGCAGTTCCATCTGGGTGAGCAACGGCTGGGTGAGCAACGGCACCGGGTAAGCCTGACGGAGCAGCTCCTGCGTCACGGAGACGAGGTCCGCCTCGACGAGCTTCGGCGCCTCGAGTTTCTCGAGGAGCTGTTGCGGCATGGCGACCGACTGTGTCTGGCCTGGGAGCCTCCCCTGCTGCGCGAGCTTAATATTCTCCTGCAGGCGCGCTTTCGCCATGGGCAGGAGACCGTCAACGCTTACGACCAGGACCTCTTGTTCGGAGCGCGGGGTGATCATGGAACGCACCAGCTGTGCCCGCTGCAGGCGGCGCTCGGACATCACAGGCAGCCGCTCGTCCATCACAGGCAGCCGCTCGTCCGCAACATCCATCTTCAGCTTCGCCGCCAAGGCCGCCCTGCCCAGGTCCCTATTGAGACCTGCCAACTCCTTGAGGCTTCCAACAGGAGTCCTTTCGAATGCCTGGATGAATTCAAGGTGCCGGCCGGCCGAGGCGTAATTCTTATACGTATGGCGGTCATACAGCTGGGAGGCCGGCGAAGAGCCCGCCGGGAATAGCTTCATGTCCTTGATGAGTTCCTCTCCCAGCAGAACGAAGTGCGCATAGACAGCGGCCTCCAAGGGATCTCTCTGGGCATCGTTGGACGCGGCTCTCCGGGCGTTCTCGAAATATGTCGTGAACGGCGGCGCTTCGAGCTTGAGGATCCTCTGTGTCCACGGCTTGGCCGTATAGCCGGCCGCGACGCGCAGCTTGCTCTCCCTTGACCAACGCTGCGAAGCATAGGCCAGGTCGAGATAGCCGAACTGCGGGCCCATGTTGGCGCCCATGTCGGCCACATCGCGCAGGTGGCGCGCGCCGGCCTCGATGCTCGTCTTATCCATGGTAAGCCAGGGTGCCACGAGCATATCCGGGACAAAAGACCGCGTCCCCCACTGTTCCCGGGCCGTGCTCACCCGCACCTGCATGAGGCCGATGGAGGTGTCCTGCCCTAACACCCCGCCCCAGAGATCAGTGAGGCGCTCGCCCTCGTGCATGTCGTTCCTCTCCGCCAGGGCCGCGGCGGCTGTAAAGACAGGATCGAGTCTCCACTTTTGCGAAGCGCTGACAAAGGTGTCCCTGTTCTTCTGGATGACCTTAAGCGCCTTCACGGTCTTGTTGGTCATGCTGATGATCGAATCCACCTTCCAGGCGGTCTCCCGGGAGATGTCGCCGACCCCCATCTGCCATAACTCCCCGCCCACTTCCTGCCTCTTGCGGACGAGCCGCTCCAGCTCCGGCATGGGGACCATGGTCTCTCCGAAGAGCGCAAAGGTGCCGCTGATGTAATTGCGCAGCGGCTCATTCTCATTGAGGAGCTTGACGACCTCGGAAGCGTTCAGATCGCTCAAGGACGCAAGCACATCCGTCATCTCAAGCTGTTTTACCCCGAAGGCCGTGACGGCGAGGCCGGCCGCGGCCTTCGCCCCCGTCTTCAGGAAGTCGCGGCGCGATATCGACGGGCCGGCCATGGGAGGACGGACCACGAAGACCGGATCCAGACGGTCCGCCACAGGCGCGAGCTCCGGCAGGCGGCCTGTCACGTCCGCAAAAGATTCGAACGGCTGTTCCTGGGCGGCGCGCATGAGCTTGCCGGCCTCTGCGTTGATGTCGCCGGCAAACCCTGCCTGCTTCAAGGCCCTGGCGACCGTCGCCACATAGGAATCGGGATCCTGCAACAGGGCGCTGCTGTTGATATCAAGGCGCGTGACGCGCGAAGGGGCGGCGGTCCTCTGCTCCACAGTAACCGGCGAGGAGAC
>CAZDLS010000004.1:26106-30283 GCA_964506425.1 uncultured Planctomycetia bacterium
CCGGCGAGGAGACGGCCCGAAGCGGCACGCCGAACTCCTGCTCGACGGCGTTGATGAGATTGATGTTAGCTATGGACTTCGGCGCCACGGTGGCAAGGTCGACGGCGATGTATGGACCTCTGGCCTGGGCGCTGATGCCGCTCTGCGCCAGCGCCTCTGCCCCTGCCTGAGCCCACTGTCTCAACTGCTGTTGGTCGCCAAGCCTCTGGAGCGCCGTCGGTCCGGCCATCCCCAAGCCCTCGAGCGCAGACCCTAAGGCATCCGACTGGGCGGCTTCGATGTCAAAGATATACGTTTTGAGTGTCAGCGACGCTCCGGTCTTCTCGTAGACGAGGTAATCCGGTGCCGTGATCTCCGTATCCATTATCTGACCGCCGAGGAGCAGCCGGCCGCCGTCCTGGACGAGCGGAGCCAATTGCGCGATCGTCAGGCCCTGTCTGCCGCTCTCGGGACGGGCCACGATATCTTTAGCAGCGTAAAGGATGTCCGCCTGAGGAAGCTCGATCCGGCCGGACTGCGCCATCTGCGGCAGGGAGATGAACGAAGAAATAGGCTCGATCCTGAGATTGGGACGGCCGAAATCTGCCTGCGACGGGGAGAACCGGACGCGCGTGAACTCCGTGGGTTTTTGTCCCATCTTCAACAGGGCGCCCAGCCTGTTCATGCGGTCCGTGACCGCACCCTCCTCTTCCTCGGACATGATCCAGGTCGGCTCAAGGGTCAGGCCCAACAGGTTCCCGTCCCTGCCGAAGTGCGCCCTGATGCCGTCGCCGGTGCGCAACTCGCGCGCCGGGATCTTATCGCCGAGGACGATAACATCGGCCTTGTCATCCAGGGCCTGCGCCAGCAGCGCCGGGTACGCCTCGCCGCCGAGCATCTCGGAGGTCAAATATATGACCGTGGGCCTGCGTCGCGGCGCGGCGTGCGGCGCGGCGGCCGGCGCGGCGGCCGGCGTCAGCTCCGGCGCCGGCGTCAGCATATCGCTGAAGAGCGCGGCCTCGCTGAAGAAATCCGCGGCGACCGGCGAAGAGGCCCGGTCCGGACCCGGCGGTATGGACACCAATTCTTTGCCGAACTCCATCCGCCGGTCGAGCGCCTGCCAAAACGCGGCCTGCGCCAGGGTGACCGTCGGCGCGGAACGCTCCAGGCGGATACGGACGAACGGGCCGGCCGGTTCGGCATTGATGTTCTGTGCCGTCAATTGTCGGGCGGCCTGCTCGGCCCACCCGGGCTCACCCCGGCCCAATACATTAAGCTTCTGCCCGGATGAGAGCTCTTGTACGCCCATCTTGCGCAGGGCCGCGCCGAAATCTTCCGCTTGGAGCATCTCAGGACCAAAGACATAACTATCGAGCTTGAAGCCCGTGGCCGTCCTCCCGTACAACAGATACTCTTGTCCTGCCGAAAGCTCGTCGCCGCGGTCCAACTGCAACAAGACCTGCTTGCCCTGTTTGACCGCTGGCTTGAGCGTTTCAAGCGTGCAATACAACTCAGACGGAGAACGCACGTGCGTCATGACCATGTCGGGCTCAGTGACACGGCGGTTAAGGACGTCCGCCGGAATAGACCCAAAAGAGGACACCGGGACAAAGCGCAGATTGCTGTTCACATCAGGACCAGGATACAGACGCGCGGACCCAAGGTCGATCGGCCGGCCGGACGCGACATTTGACCCAAAGGCATCCATGGCCGCAAAGACCCCTTCCCACGCCTCAGGAGTCATAGACGGATCGCTCTGCCGGGAGAGGCTCGTGGACAACACATCCCCCCCTAGAGAAATCTCGGCCGACATGCCCTGCCGATCTGTCAGCCTCATAACAGGCAGCCTTGCGGCGATCTCCAGCGAATGTTGAGGGAGCATCTGTGCCAACTGGGACTCAAAAGGCTCAAGCGTCGCCGATATCCCCGCAGACAGAGGGTTGTGCATCATCGCGGTCGAGCGCCGGACACCGATATGCAGGATGTTCGCTCCGGGCGCGAGGCCTTCGATCAGGCCGGCTGTACGCCGCACCTCGAGGGCCTGGCGCTCATCGGCCTGCCCGCTCAAAGCCTTCTCCATGGTCCGCATGTTCTCCGGCAAGGAAGACGGTCCCTCAGGAATGGCGAACTTCAATATCCGGGATCCGGCGACAGCCGGCAACTCGGAGACAGCCAAGTCTTCGGGCGCCGCCGCGCCATCAGGAGCCATATCCACCGGCGAGGAGACGACGGCCTCAAGGGCGACCGGCTGCTCCACATTCGCGGCCGCGAATTGCCTGGTCACAAGCTGCGCGGCTTCCTGCGCCATCGCTGGGGTCAGCCCCTGCTGGATGGCGAGAGCCTCAGTCAACTTGCTGGCGAGCATATTCTCGGCCATGGCCCTGCGGGTCGCGCCGATAGATGGATCAAGAAGCATCGAAGCGATCTTGTCCTGGCTCGTCCACACGGTCTTGCCGTCATCAGAGATCTTGAAGGGAACATCGATAGGCGCGGGCGCCGGCAGAACCTCTATCGCATGGGCGCCGACGGTGAAATTCTTTCTGGCCGGGAAGGCCTGATCCGAAGCGTATCCCTGGAAAGCACCACTGATCTCATAAGGCTTGATAGTAGTTACAAGCTCATACGCGGTCTGGCGCGCCTGGTTCGGGAGATCCAACAGCCGGGACTGGAGCGCGTCCGCGTGGATGACGCCTGTGCGGCCGTAATTGCCGAGCGGTTCGTTGTGAACTCTGTAGGCCCTGACGGCTGTGAGCAGCGTCTCCTGCAGCTCAGCAAACTTGGTCTCCGGCAGGACGTCCCGGGCCGCCTTCAGCTGCTGGACCGTGATGTCCAGCATCTTCAGCGTCGCCCACGGCTGGCTTTCGGCGTACTTCACGTCGACAGCGGCCTTCTCAACGGTCTCCTTGACGGCTTCTATCTTTGCCGTCTGATCAACATACGCCGCCTCGAGATCTTTAGGCACGTACCAAATGTGGCGCTGTCCATCATCCGTATTCTGCAACTGGACCAGGGGCACCAAGTGCTGGGCCATGATCTCAGAGGTCTTGATCTCGTCGCCCAGCGCGGCGTTCGGGACGATGATGTGCATGACGAGGGCCGGCTGACGCTCGTCACTTAACATCCTGACCCCCCAGCCCTTCGGCACAAGAGGCGTGGCCAACGTCACGGGTGAAGAGGTCTCTTGGGGCTTGGACCGGGTGTAATCCACCGTTGCCGGCACCAAATAGGGGGCGAACTGCGGCAATCTCGCGCTCAGATCTGCGGCAGACGTGATCGGCGCCTTCTTGACCTCGTGCCGGATCGCCTGCGCCGCATCGACCAGCACGCGCGGCTCCTTGGCCGGGGTCAACGCTTCAAACTGATCGAGATAATGGTTCGTTTCCAGAGTGGCGGCAATGTCTGCCATCGTCGCGTCGTTGATCCGGAACGACGTGATCGGCATGGTGATAGGCTCAGCTGCCTGCGGTTGGGTGAAGATCAGCGGCTCGAAGATGTCGAAGTGGACGATCTCAGGGACAGCCGGGATTTCAGCAGCGGGAGCGCTGACCGGCGAGGAGACGGCCGGAACGCCAATGGAGTCACTAAGCACAGACGGCGACAGGACGAGCGGCGCCACGCTCACGGCCGCGCCCAAACCGATGAGCTTTTCGCCGGCATCGCGCAGGCGCGCGGTCGCCTTGACCTGGACCACCTGATATCGGGATATATCCTTGGGCGCGATAGTGACGATCCGCGGCTGCCCCGTCATCTCATCCAATGTCTGAGCCTTGATGCCCAAGGCCCGCGGCGTGACCGAGGACACGACTATCATGGGCCGGTCCGCAGGACCCAGGACGATCGTATCGGGCGTTAGAGAGTCGAGGGTGGCGGGGCGCAGCCCGATGCCCGACGATGTAGTAACAAGCCGGCCAAAATCCTGTAGCGCTGCCGGATCACGGGCCGCTATGGCCTGCTGAAGCGACAAAGCTAGATCCACCCGGGTGGGAGCGGCCGGAGAAGAGGAGACAGGACCAAGCTTTTGCTGGAAATCCTGTATCTCTGTAATGGCCTTGGGGGACAGCCCCATGTCGACTAAGCGGCCGACAGAAGAATCGTTGCGGATATCCTGGGCGGCGGCCACCAGGGCCCCTTCACGCTGATTGAGAGGCGAGGCCGCCGCATAGCCCGTATCCCTCAGCACGCCGACGACCGGCGCCAA
>CAZDLS010000005.1:0-29450 GCA_964506425.1 uncultured Planctomycetia bacterium
GCCCCGTATGTCAGGAAGGTTGGAGGCAGACATACGGGGCCGATTTCAGGGAAGGAACAATGGTGCTGTTCTGCCCCGTATGTCAGGAAGGTTGGAGGCAGACATACGGGGCCGATTTCAGGGAAGGAACAATGGTGCTGTTCTGCCCCGTATGTCAGGAAGGTTGGAGGCAGACATACGGGGCCGATTTCAGGGAAGGCTGTAGAGGGAAATCGGAGGTGACAGGATGAAAGCGAAGCGGAACGCGCGGAATGCGAAGGGGGCGACGGCGAAGAAGGCGGTGCGCCGGGTGCCGGCCGCCGGGCGCAGGGTGATCCGATCGACAAAGAGACTTTTGCGTAAGGTGCAGGAGATCCCGCTCCAGGAGACGCACGTGGCAGAGGCCAAGTTCTACACCGGCCCGGCGACGTCGTCCTACCAGCGTCCGGCGGTGACGCCGGTCGAGCAGCGGGAGCTGCCGCAGGGCTATGACGAAGACGTCCTCGTCGTGCAGGTCCGCGACCCCTTGTGGACGCACGTCTATTGGGACCTGCGTTTCAAGACGTGGGACGAGTGCCGCGCCCGGTACAACGCGGATTTTGAGAAGGCCCGCTGGACACTGCGCGCCTACGACATCAGCTTCATCAAGTTCGACGGCACGAACGCCCACCGCTTCTTCGACACCGCCATCGACGTGGCGGCACGCAACTGGTACATGAACCTGGGCGCGCCGGGGACGTCGTGGTGCCTGGACCTGGGGTTCATCTTGCCGGACGGCCGCTTCGTGACCATCGTGCGTTCCAACGTCGTCTCCCTGCCCCTCGACGGGCCGTCCTGGATGACGGACGAGGAGTGGATGATCCCCGACGATGCCTTCCGGCGCCTCTACGGCATGTCCGTCGGGCTGGGGCCCAACGTCTCCTCGCCCGTCGGCCGGCTCTGGCAGGAGCGCCTGAAGAGGGACGTCTCCTCGGGCGCGGTCACCTCACGGGTGAGCTCGCCCGTCGGCAAAAAGGCCGAGCGGCCGCCCTTCTGGCTCGTCGTCGACGCGGAGCTGATCGTCTACGGCGCGACGGAACCGGACGCCGCGGTGAGCGTCCAGGGCAAGCCCATCCGGTTGCGCAAGGACGGGACCTTTACCCTGCGCACCGCGCTGCCCGACGGCAAGCAGGAGATCCCCGTCGTGGCGCGCTCGGCCAAGATCGACGAGACGCGGACGATCACGCCCATCGTGACGCGCAGGACCACCCGCACCCCTTAAAGGACACGCGATGACCAAAGGCTATCTGTGCATGGTCCTTCACGGCCACCTGCCGTACGTGCGCCATCCGGAGCACGAGGACTTCCTGGAAGAAGACTGGTTGTATGAGGCGATCACGGAGACGTACATCCCGCTCATCGCGATGTTCGAGCGCCTGAGCGCCGACAACGTCCCCTTCCGCATGACGATATCCGTGACCCCGACGCTGGCGTCGATGCTGACCGACGGCCTCCTGCAAGACCGCTACGCGCACCACATCAACAAGCTCATCGAACTCGCGCACAAGGAGGTGGAGCGAACGCGGTGGATGCCGGCGTTCCAGCGGCTGGCCGTGATGTACCTGGGTCTCTTCACCCAGGCCCGCGACCTCTTCGAGCGCTACCACCGCAACCTGATCACCGCCTTCAAGCGCTTCCAGGATGAGGGCTGCCTCGAGATCATCACCTGCGCCGCCACCCACGGCTACTTTCCGCTGATGGACGTCACCAAGGACTCGGTGCGGGCGCAGGTGCGGGTGGCGACGGACCACTACGCGCGCCTCTTCGGCCGCCGGCCCAACGGCATCTGGCTGCCCGAGTGCGGGTACCAGCCGGGCGACGACGTCATCCTGAAGGAGGCCGGGCTCAAGTACTTTTTCACGGACGCGCACGGCGTCCTGCACGCGACCCCGCGGCCCAAGTACGGGGTCTTTGCGCCGGTCTACTGCAAGTCGGGCGTGGCGTGTTTCGGCCGGGACATGGAATCTTCGAAACAGGTCTGGTCGAGCGTCGAGGGATACCCCGGCGATTATTATTACAGGGAGTTCTACCGCGACGTCGGCTTCGACCTGGATTTCGAGTACGTGCGTCCCTACGTCCACCCCGACGGCATCCGCATCAACACGGGGATCAAGTATTACCGCATCACCGGGCCGGGCGACCACAAGGAACCTTATGATCCCGACGCGGCCCGCGAGAAGGCCGCGGCGCACGCGGGCAACTTCATGTTCAACCGCGAGAAGCAGATCGAGTACCTCTATGAGTTGCTGGGCCGCCGGCCGATCGTCGTCTCTCCGTATGACGCCGAGCTCTTCGGGCATTGGTGGTTCGAGGGGCCGCAGTGGCTGGAGTTCCTTATCCGCAAGATCGCCTACGATCAGAAGACGGTCCGCCTGGTGACGCCGCCGGAGTACCTCGCCGAGAACCCGCGCAACCAGGTCGTCACGCCGTCGATGTCGAGCTGGGGGTGGAAGGGGTACTCTGAGGTGTGGCTGCAGGGGACGAACGACTGGATCTACCGTCACCTGCACAAGGCCTCGCGCGTGATGAGCGATCTGGCACGCCAGCATCCGAGCGTCGAGGGGGTGAAGCGCCGTGCCCTCAACCAGGCCCTGCGCGAGCTCCTGCTCGCCCAGAGCTCGGACTGGGCCTTTATCATGGCGACGGGTACGCACGTCCCCTACGCCCACAAGCGCACCAAGGAGCATCTCCTGCGGTTCTTTCGGCTGGCCGAGGAGGTGCAGCGCGACCAGATCGACGGGTCTTTCCTGAGCGAGGTCGAGTCGAAAGATAACATCTTCGCCGATATCGATTATCGGGTCCATCAGTAATGCGGGAAAGGAGGAGGCCTCTCGAGAAAAAGCGTCGGAGGCTTCTTTTTTCATGAAGAACATCTTCCGGCGTCGAGGCGCCGATAAAAAGGCGCCCCAGCACGTCGCCATCATCATGGACGGCAACGGCCGGTGGGCCCGGCGCCACGGCCTGCCGCGCAGCGAGGGGCACCGCCGCGGCATGCGCACGGTCCGTGAGGTCATCCGGGCCGCGGCCGACTTCAAGGTGAAGTATCTGACCCTGTACGCGTTCTCGAGCGAGAACTGGAAGCGGCCGAAAGAAGAGGTCGCCTTTTTGATGGAGGCCTGCGAGGGCATGCTCAGGCGCGATATCGCCATGCTCCTCAAGGAAGGGGTGCGCCTGCGCCACATCGGCCGGATGGAAGAGCTGCCCGAGCCCCTGCAGCAGGTGTTCACCAACGCCATCCGCGTGACGCGCGGCAATGCGCGGCTCAACCTGCAGATCGCCTTCAACTACGGCTCCCGGCGCGAGATCGTGGACGCGGTCCGTCACATCGCCGCCGAGGTCCAGGCCGGCCGCTGCGACGTCAAGGCGATCGACGAGCGGACAGTGGCCCGTGCGCTCTACACGGCGGGACTCCCCGACCCCGACCTTTTGATCCGCACGAGCGGCGAGATGCGCCTGAGCAATTTCCTCTTGTGGCAGGCGGGTTATGCGGAGATCTACGTGACCGAAAAGTGCTGGCCCGACTTTTCCAGGGCGCAGTTCCAGCGGGCCATCCGGGATTATCAGGAACGCCGGAGACGCTTCGGAGGACTCGATGGTTAGCAGGCGCAGGATGGTTTCGGCGACGGCGCTGGGGCTCTTGGCGCTGGCGAGCATTTTTTTCGACCCGTTCTTCGTGACGGTGGTGGTGGCGCTCATCGCCCTGGGGCTCTATGAGTTCTTCACGATGCTGGAGAAAAAGGGCATCCCGATCTACAAGTACTTCGGCGCCACGATCGGCATCATCATCCCGCTGTCGATCTTTTTGCGGTTCGAGCTGACGCGCGGCTGGGAGTTCCTCTTCATCAGCATTGCTTTGGGTACGCTCTTCGTCCTGCAGTTCTCGCGCCGGCAGAGTTCGAACGCGGTCCTCGCCATATCGGCGACGATGTTCGCCCTGTTCTACATCTCCTGGTTCTTCAGTTTCATGATCAAGTTGAAGCTGCTGCCCTACGGCACGGCCCTCGTCGGCTTTCTCCTTCTGGTGACCAAGGGGGCGGATATCGGCGCCTTCTTCGTCGGCCGGCGCTTCGGGCGCCGCGCCCTCATCCCGCACATCAGCCCGAAGAAGACGGTGGAGGGGGCGTTCGGCGGTATCGCCACGGCCGTCATCGCCGCGCTGGCGAGCCGGGTCTTTCTGCCGCCGCTCTCGGCCTTCTCCTGGCTTAACCTGATACTGTTGGGCTTCGTGCTGGGCGTGTTGGGCATGCTGGGGGACCTCTCGGAGTCGCTGATCAAGCGCGACTGCGCGGCAAAAGACTCGGGCTCGGTCCTGCCCGGCATGGGAGGCGTCATGGACGTCATCGACAGCCTGTTGTTCACGGCCCCGGCCTTTTATTTTTACATGAATTATTATCTGAGCCGTACGTTCGTCAGCGGGACGGGTTTTTAATCGTTGAAGAATATCGCCATCCTGGGTTCAAGCGGTTCCATCGGCGAGGCGGCCCTTGAGGTCTGCCGCCGGCATAAGGACAAGCTGCGCGTGGTGGGCCTGTCCGTGCGATGCAATACGAAAGCGCTCCTGCGTCAGGCCTCGGAGTTCAGGCCGCGCACCGTGGTGGTGGGTTGCGATGCGGACGCCCGCCCCGTCATGCGCAAGGTCCGGCGCTGGGGGGGCCGTGTCCTGCGAGGCCGTGAGGGGCTCTGCCGGCTCGCTTGCGAGGAAAGCGTCGATACCGTCTTGATCGCCATCGTCGGCAGCGAGGCGGTCTTTCCGCTGCGGGCGGCGCTCAGGGCCAAGAAGACCATAGCGCTGGCGAACAAGGAATCTATCGTGATGGGCGGCGCGCTCCTCATGCGCGAGGCGCGCCGCAGCGGCGGCCGGATCGTGCCCATCGACAGCGAGCAGAGCGCGATCTTCCAGTGTCTGGAGGGCCACCGGGTTGCGGACGTCGAGCGGGTGTACCTCACCGCGTCGGGCGGCGCGCTCTACGGCCTGACGAAGAGGGCGCTGCGCCGTGTCTCTTTGAAGCGCGTCCTCGCCCATCCGCGCTGGAAGATGGGGCCGAAGATCACCGTTGACTCCGCGACGCTGATGAACAAGGGGCTCGAGGTCATCGAGGCCCAGCACCTCTTCGGCCTGCCGCTTGAAAAGATCGCGGTGGTCGTCCACCCGCAGGCCCTCATCCACTCGATGGTGGCCTTTCGCGACGGCAGCCTCCTGGCGCAGATGGGCGTCACCGACATGAAGCTGCCGATCCAGTACGCGCTCTCTTATCCGCAGCGCTGGCAGGGCGTGGGCCTGCGCCTGGACCCCGCGCGCTGCGGGGCGTTGACGTTCGAGAAGCCGGACACGCGGCGTTTTCCGTGTCTGGGCCTGGCCTATGAGGCGGCACGCCGCGGCGGCTGCGCCCCCGCGGCGATGAACGCGGCCAACGAGGTGGCGGTCGGCGCGTATCTGGCGGGACGCCTGCAGTTCGGCGATATCCCGGCCGTGATCGACAAGGTCCTGGCCGCCGATTGGCCCAGGACCGTCTCGAAGATCGAAGAGATCCTTGAGGCCGACGCGCAGGCGCGCGAGGGCGCCGTTCGTTGGGCCGGGATCCTGGGAAAAAGGAGACATTTCCGATGATCGTCTTTGTCGTCATTTTGAGCATTCTTATCTTCGTGCACGAGCTCGGCCACTTCCTGGCCGCGAAGCGGCTCGGCATCCGGGTGGAGAAGTTCGCGTTGGGCTTTGGCCCCAAGCTTTTGTCGCGCAAGGTGGGCGACACGGAGTACATGATCTGCGCCGTCCCCTTCGGCGGTTTCATCAAGATGGCCGGGGACAGCGCCCCCGAGGCGAGCGGCGCGGCCGACGAGTTCCTTTCGCGGCCGCCCGGTGAGCGGGCGCGGGTCGTCTTCGCGGGGCCGGCCTTCAATTATGTCCTTGCCTTTTTGTGCCTGTGGTGCGTCTTTTACTTCGGCTATCCGTGTTTGACGACCACGATCGGCGAGCTGGTGGACGGCATGCCCGCCCAGGAGGCGGGTCTGCGGGTGGGCGATAAGATCGTCGCCGTCAACGGGGAGGAGGTCCCGTACTGGCAGAACCTGACCAAGCGCATCCACGCGGCCCAGGACGAGGAGTTGACCTTTTCCGTCGAGCGGGACGGCGCGCGCTTCGAGCTCGCGATGACCCCGGCGGCCAAGGAGGTCGAGACCCTCTGGGGCCGGAAGGTCGAGGTGGGGCTCGTGGGCATCAAGCCCTCGGAGGAGATCGTCCTGGTGCGCTACGGGTTCTTCGAGTCTTTCGTCCGCGGCGGCAAGTCGTTGCTGAGCCTGACCGGCCGGACCTTCGCCGCCATCTATTACATCATCGCCGGCACGCTCTCCTTCAGGGAGTCCGTGACCGGGCCCCTGGGTATCTTCTTCATCACGAGCAACGCCGCCAAGATCGGTTTCTCGGCCGTGGTCCACGTGATCGGCATTTTGAGCATGAGCCTGGCCGTCTTCAACGTCCTGCCGTTGCCCATTCTCGACGGGGGACACATCTTCCTGGCAGGGCTTGAGAAGCTGCGCCGCCGGCCGCTCGCCGTCCGCACCGAGGAGATCATCAACAACGTGGGTTTGAGTTTTCTGATCGTCCTGGCCGTTTTCATCTTCTTCAACGACCTCATCCGTTACGGCTACTGGGACAAGTTTCTTTCGTTGTTCGTGAAATAGCCATGACCAAGAGACGTCTGACACGAACGGTACGCATCGGCCGCGTGAGGGTCGGCTCGGGGCACCCCATCGCCGTGCAGTCGATGCTGAAGGTGCCGGCGCGGCGCACGGCGCAGGCCGTTGCCCAGCTCAGGGCGTTGGAGCGCGCGGGCTGCGAGATCGTGCGGCTGGCCGTGGAAGACCCGAAGGACGCGGCGGCGATCCCGGCGCTCAGGAAGGCGACACGGCTGCCGCTCGTCGCCGACATCCATTTTGATCACCGTCTCGCCTTGGCCGCGATCGAGGCCGGGGTGGATAAGGTGCGGCTCAATCCCGGCAACATCTATCGGCCGCGGGAGGTCCGCGAGGTGATCGCGGCCGCCCGCCGCGTCCGCATCCCGGTCCGCGTGGGCGCGAACTCGGGTTCCCTGCGGGTCCGGGGCCGCGACCATGCCGCGGCGCTGGCGGCGAGCGTCCGGCAGTACCTCAAGATCTTTGAAAAGATGCGGTTTCGCGACATCGTCATCTCGTTGAAGGCCTCCACCGTCATGGACACCATCCGCGCGTACCGGCTCATGGCCCGCTCCTGCGACTACCCGTTCCACGTGGGGGTGACCGCCACCGGCCTGCCCCTGGACGGGGTCATCAAGTCCAGCATCGGGATGGGGGTCTTGTTATCCGAGGGTATCGGTGATACAATAAGGGCATCTTTGCTCGATGCACCGAGCCGGGAGGTCGCCGTCGCGCAGGGCATCCTGGCCGCACTGGGCCTGAGGTCGTTCGGCCCGCAGTTCATCTGTTGCCCGACATGCGGCCGTTGCGCGGTGGACCTGCGCGCGCAGGCACAAGCCTTGGAAGAGAGTCTGCGTCATCTGAGCAAGGAAGAGAGGGCCCGTGTAGGCAATACCAGGATCGCCATAATGGGGTGTGTGGTGAACGGCCCAGGAGAGGCTCGGGAAGCTGACCTGGGTGTCGCTTTTTCCAGGCGCAAAGGCGCGATCTTCAGGAAGGGCAGGATCGTGGAGACCGTCAAGTTCAGCCGGGCCCGCAAGGTCCTGGTATCGATGTTAAAGCGGGGGCGCACGCGATGAATCTGAAAGAACGGATCCGGCAGCACCTCATTTCGGGCAGCATCGTCTTCGGCAAGGACATCAGCAGGGAGCACCTGAAGAAGGAGATCAGCAAGGCGATCGATTATTACGTCTCTTTGGACCGCCTCACCCTGCCCGACGACGAAAGGCAGAAGCTTCTCGAGGAGCTGGTCGACGAGGTGCTGGGGCTCGGGCCCCTGACCCCGCTCGTCAGCGATCCCGCGGTGACGGAGATCATGGTCAACGGCCCCCACAAGGTCTACGTCGAGCGCAGCGGCAAGATGTTCCTGACGGACATCCGTTTTGAGAACCTGCGCCATCTCATGCAGACGATCGAGAAGATCGTGGCCCCGACCCAGCGCCGGGTGGACGAGTCTTCACCGTACGTGGACTGTTCGCTCGCCGACGGCTCGCGCGTGAACATCATCCTGCCGCCCTTGTCGTTGATAGGCCCGGTGGTGACGATCCGCAAGTTCCTGGGCGAGATCGCCGAGATCGAGGACCTGGTGAAGCGCGACACGATGACGCGGCCGATGGCGGATTTCCTCATCGCCTGCATCCGGGCCAAGATGAACATCATCTTCGCGGGCGCCACGGGCGTCGGCAAGACGACGACGTTGAACGTCCTGTCCGCCTACATCAGCGGGGACGAGCGCGTCGTGACGATAGAAGACACGCAGGAGCTGCGTCTGAAGCAGGAGCACGTCGTGCCGCTCGAGGCGCGGCTGGCCAATATCGAGGGCAAGGGCGAGGTGGCGATCCGCGACCTCTTCAAGAATTCTCTCAGGATGCGGCCGGACCGGATCATCCTCGGCGAGATCCGCGGCAGCGAGGCGCTGGACATGCTTCAGGCCATCAGCAGCGGCCACATGGGGTCGCTCGCCGTCCTGCACGCGAGCTCGCCCAAGGACGTCGTCTCGCGCATGGAGACCATGATCCTGACGACCAACGCCGCGATCCCCTTGTGGGCCATCCGCCGGCAGATGGCGCAGGCGATCGACATCATCGTCATGCAGGAGCAGCTGATCGACGGCCAGCGCAAGGTGACGCACCTGACCGAGGTCCAGGGCGTCTCGGACGCCGGGGACGTCGTTCTGCGTGACCTCTTCAGTTACGAGGTCCAGGGGATCGACGAGAACACCAAGAAGGTCGTCGGCCGCTGGCGCACGCACGGGGTGGTGCCTGATTTCTTTCCGCGCTTCGCGCTGACGGGCCAGCCCTTGTCCCAAGAGATCTTTCGGGAGCAGTAGTCCGCCCCCTGCGGGTTCCCCTGGGGGGGACGCCGCTGAAACAGCACATTAGGGTGTTTCGTGTTCTGGACAAAGTCTTTTATCACGACATCGAAGGAGGCGCCGGAGGGCGCTGAGAGCGTCAGCCATCGGTTGATGCTGCGCACGCAGATGGTGCGGATGTTGATCGCCGGCGTGTATTCGTATCTGCCGCTCGGATGGAGGGTCTTGAAGAAGATCGAGGAGATCATCCGCGAGGAGATGGTGCGCGCGGGCGCCCAGGAGGTGCTCCTGCCGGCCCTGCAGCCGCTGGAGCTGTGGCAGAAGACGGGCCGCGACGAGCTCCTGGGCGAGACGATGCTGCGCTTCACGGACCGGCGGGGCCGCAAGCTGTGCCTGGGGCCGACCCACGAAGAGGTCGTCACCCAGATCGCCGCGCACTTCGTCCGTTCCTACCGCGACCTGCCCTTCACGCTCTTTCAGGTCCAGACGAAGTTCCGCGACGAGATCCGGCCGCGCTTCGGCGTGGTGCGCAGTTGCGAGTTCATCATGAAGGACGCCTACAGCTTTGACCGCGATGACGCGGGCCTCGATAAGAGCTACGAGACGATGCGCGCCGCCTACGAGCGGATCTTTCGGCGCATGGGCCTGGATTTTTTGACCGCGAAGGCCGACTCCGGCATCATCGGCGGGGACGTCTCCCACGAGTTCATGGTGCCGGCCGAGAGCGGGGAGGACGTCTTGTACCGCTGCAAGATCTGCCGGGCCTTCTCCAGCCGGCAGGACACCGCCGACTCCGGCTGCCCGCACTGCAAACAGGACATGGAGAAGATCAATGCCCTGGAGGTCGGCCATATCTTCAAGCTGCGCGACAAGTACTCGGACGTTTTGGGCGTCAAATATCTGGACGAGTCAGGCCGGCAGCGGGTGGTCCAGATGGGCTGCTACGGGATCGGCGTCAGCCGCCTGATCCCGGCGGTCATCGAACAGAACCACGACGCCGACGGCATCATCTGGCCCCGGGCCGTGGCCCCGTATGAGGTCATGGTCGTGCCCGTGAACGTCAAGGAGAGCGGCGTGGTGAACGCCGCCGTCCTCCTGCACCAGCGTCTGAAGGAGGCGGGGTTCTCGGTCCTCGTCGACGACCGCGACGAGCGCGCGGGCGTGAAGTTCAAGGACGCGGACCTCCTGGGGTCCCCGGTGCGCATCACCATCGGCAATAAATGGCTTCAAACGAAAAAATTTGAGGTGACGGACCGGCGCTCGCGGCAGAGCGTTGAGGCGCAGGACGCTGAGCTCGTTGCCGCCGTGGTCCGTCTCCTGGAAGGAGCGCGCAAGGATGGATAGGCTCGAGAGGATCCAGTTGATCAAGACCGAGGTGCGCAAGCGCGTGATGCCGCGCATTCAGCGGTCGCGCGGCCAGCTCGAAGCGGACGACCCCGGCGTGCGGCGCATGATCGAGGGGGGTCTGGCCGACGTGCTGCGGGCGGACCCGGGCAGCCAGGTAGACGAGCCGTTGCAGCGTTTCATCATCGAAGAGGTCATCAACGAGATATTCGGGTTCGGGCCCATCGACCGGCTCATCAAGGACCCCGAGATCTGGGAGATCATGGTCAACGGTCCCAAAGAGGTCTACGTCGAGCGCGAGGGGCGTCTGCAGAAGACGGAGGCGGCCTTCGAGAACGAACAGCAGCTGGCGTATTACATCGAGAGGCTCCTGTCTCCGTCGGGCCGCCACGTCTCGGAGTTCGAACCTTTCGTCGACGCGCGCTTCCCGGACGGCTCACGCATCAACGTCGTGCGCAGCCCCATCGCGCCCTTCGGGCCGGCGGTGACGATCCGCAAGGCCAACCGCAGGATCATGAGCGTGCAGGACCTGATGGCGCGCAAGACCTTTGACCAGGACGTCGCTTATTTCCTGCGCGCGTGCGTGCGCAACCACCTTAATATCATCCTGGCGGGCGGCCCGGGGGCGGGCAAGACGACGCTCATGAACGTGCTGGCCGCCTACATCCCCGATACGGAACGCGTGGTCACCATCGAAGACACGCTCGAGCTGCGCCTGGATTTTAAGCACCGCGTCGCCATGGAGGCCCGGTCGGCCAACATCGAAGGCAAGGGCGAGATCCGCATCCGGGAGCTCCTGCGTAACGCCCTGCACATGCGGCCGGACCGCATCATCATCGGCGAGGTCCGCGGCGAGGAGGCGCTGGACATGCTCCAGTCCATGAACATCGGCCGCGTCGGTTCCATGACGACGCTGCACGCCAACTCCGGCCTGGACGCCTTGCTGCGCCTGGAGACGATGGCGATGATGGGGGGTACCAGCGTGCCCGCGGAGCTCATCCGGCGCCAGATCGTCTCGGCGATAGACCTGGTCGTGTGTCTGGACCGCCTGCCCGACGGGAGGCGTTACGTGCTTTCCATCTCCGAGATCGTGAAGGACCATCCGCAGGAGTACACGCTCCAGGATATCTACGCGGCCGAGCGGCGGGTCGAGGACGGCAAGGTGGTTTTTGAGCTCAAGCCCACGGGATACAAGCCGGCGTTCCTGGAAAAGTTCGTGGACCTGGAGAACCTGCCGGCGATGTTCAGGAGCTAAACCGGGCCATGGCCCAGCATGACATCGTCTTGAGGGTCAAAGAACGGGTGACCCCCTGCCTGGAGCGGGCGGGCTATGTGCTCGTCGACCTGCGCCTCTACAGGGACCAGATCGGCAGGCGGGTCCTGGAGGTCCTGGCGGACCGGCCTGACGGCGGCATCACCCTGGGCGAGTGCGGGACGCTCAACCGCGAGATCGGCGCGCTCTTGGAGCGCGAAGGCGTTTTGATGGACCGGTGCCTGCTGGATGTCTCCTCGCCGGGGACGGACCGGCCGATGACGCTGCCGGCGGATTTCCGGCGCGCCCGCGGCCGCCGGATCCGGGTCTTTCTCTCGGCGCCGGTCGCCGAACGGATCGAGTATTGCGGCATCCTCGACGACGTGGGGGCGGACGCGATCCGTCTCGCCCTGGAGGATACGACGATCGACATAACCTACGACAAGATCAACAAGGCAAAACAGGTGGCATGATGAGCAGTGAGCTGTTGGCTATATTGGACCATATTGAACGCGAGCGCGGGATCAAGCGCGATATCCTGATCCAGGCCGTCGAGTCCGCGATGGTGAGCGCCGTCAAGAAGGCGATCGGCGCCAAGACCGCCGAGAACATCCGCGTCGAGATCGGCAAGGAGGACGGCAAGATCCGGGCGTATCTGGACGAGAAGGAGATCAAGTCCGTGGACTTCGGCCGCATCGCGGCCCAGACCGCCAAGCAGGTCATCATCCAGAAGATCCGCGAGGCCGAGAAGGACGTGATCTTTCAGGAGTTCAGCGCCAAGGTCGGCATCATCGTGAGCGGCACGGTCTACCGTTTCGACCGCGGCAACATCATCGTCGATCTCTTGGGCCGGGCGGAGGGGCTGCTCTTGAAGCGCGAACAGTCGCCGCGCGACGACTTCCGCCAGGGGCAGCGCGTGCGCGCCTATGTCCTCGACGTGCGGCGCGACACCAAGGGGCCGCAGATCATCCTTTCGCGCACGAGCCCGCTGTTCGTCAAGAAACTCTTCGAGCTCGAGGTCCCGGAGATCTTCGAAGGGATCGTCGAGATGCGCGCCATCTCGCGCGAGGCGGGAGAGCGTACCAAGATCGCCGTCCAGTCCAAGGACGAGAAGGTGGACTGCGTGGGGGCCTGCGTGGGCATCCGCGGCTCGCGCGTCAAGGACATCGTCTCAGAGCTCCAGGGCGAGAAGATCGACATCATCCGGTGGAGCGACGACCTGCGCGAGTACATCACGGCCGCGCTCTCGCCGGCCAAGATCACGGAGATCCGGCTCGACCAGGACCACCACCGGGCGCTGGTGATCGTGGCCGAGGACCAGCTGTCCCTTGCCATCGGCAAGCACGGCCAGAACGTGCGCCTGGCCTCCAAGCTTACGGGCTGGGAGCTGGATATCCGCACGCGCACCGAGATCGTCAAGGAGAAGGAAGAGGCGAAGAAGGCGCGCGCCGATATGAGCCTGGTGGGCGTGGGGGACAAGCTCCTCGATGCCCTTATCGAGGGGGGCCTGGACTCTTTGGAGAAGATCGGGAACACCACCATCGAGAAGATGACCGCCATCAAGGGCATCGGTCCGAAAAAGGCCTAAAAGATCATCGCGGCGGCCAAGGAGAAATGGGCCGAGCAGAAGGCCCAGGCGGCACAAGACGCGGCGGCCGAGGAGAAGCGGAACGAGCAGAAGGCCCAGGCGGCACAAGACGCGGCGGCCGAGGAAGCGACGCCGGCACAGGGACCGGAAGAAGAGAGCCAGGAGACCGATGAGAGTTCATGAACTAGCCAAACAACTCGGGATGACGAGCAAGGACTTCTTGGCCCGCCTCAAGGAGCGCCACATCGTGGCCAAGAACCACATGACGAGCCTCGACGAGGACGTGGTGAAGCTTTTTCTGGAGGAGCGGGCCGCCAAGACACAGGTGCCTTTTGTCTTTAAGGGGAAGAAGGAGGAGGCGGGCAAGGCAAAGGGCCGCAGGCCCGAGACGAAAAAGTCCCGGGACCTCAAGCCGGGGCCGTCTGTCCCCTCGGAGGCCGTCTCCGTCCCGCCCGCAGCCCCGCCGCAGGCCGAAGCGGCCGAGGCGGCAGCGCCGGTGAAGGAGCTTAAGCCTTTCGAAGTGCCTTGTCCGATCACCATCAAGGACCTCGCGGTCTGCCTGCAGCTGCGGGCGGGTGACCTCATCAAGACGCTCATGACGCAGTTCAAGGTCTTTGCCAGCATCAACCAGAGTCTGAGCGAACCGATCGTCCGGGAGGTGCTCAAGATCTACGGCTACGCGCTGACGCTGCCGCCGGCGGCCGAGGATCCCTTCGTCGCCATCGTCAAGAAGGTGGACGCGGCGCGCTTCAAGCCGCGTTCGCCCATCGTGACCTTCATGGGCCACGTCGACCACGGCAAGACGTCGTTGTTGGACGCGATCCGCCGGACCAAGGTCGTCGACTCGGAACACGGCGGCATCACCCAGCACATCGGCGCCTATGAGGTCAAGATGCCGAAAGGCAGCATCACCTTTTTGGACACGCCGGGCCACGAGGCCTTCACGGCCATGCGGGCCCGCGGGGCCAATGTCACGGATATCGTCGTCTTGGTCGTGGCCGCCGACGACGGGGTCATGCCCCAGACGATCGAGGCCCTGGACCACGCGAAGGCCGCCGGGGTCCCCGTCATCGTCGCGATGAACAAGATCGATAAGCCCTCGGCCGACCTGGACAAGCTCAAGGGGCAGCTCAACGCCCTCGGGCTGGCGCCGGAGGACTGGGGCGGCAAGACCATCACCGTCGGCGTCTCGGCGAAGACCGGCGATGGGATCGACGCGCTCCTTGATATGATCCTCCTGGAGGCGGAGATGCTCGAGCTCAAGGGGCCCGACGACACCGACGCGGTCGGGGTCGTGATCGAGGCGAAGCTCACCAAGGGCCGCGGCGCGGTCGCGACCCTCCTCGTCAAGAGCGGGCGCCTGAAGCTCGGCGACTTCGTGGTGGCCGGATACCACAACGGCCGCGTGAAGGCGATGCACAACAGCTTCCGTCAGCCCATCACGGAGGCGTACCTCTCCTCGCCCGTTGAAGTCCTCGGTCTCTCAGGGGTGCCGGAGGCGGGCGACAGATTCTTTGTCGTGGCGGACGAGAAGAAGGCGCGGGAGATCGTCGCCCAGCGGCAGGAGGAGCAGCGCCGCCAGCGCCTGGAGCCGACGGCCAAGAAGGCCCACATCCACCTCGAGGACCTTTACAAGGAGATAAAGCAGGGCGCGGTCAAGGAGCTCAACATCATCTTGAAGGCCGACGTGCAGGGCTCCCTGGAGGCGATCGAGGATTCATTGAGCAAATTGACGGCGACCGAGGTCAAGATCGGGATCATGCACAAGGGGGTCGGCGCCATCAACACCTCGGACGTGGTCCTGGCGGCGGCGTCGGACGCCATCATCATCGGTTTTCACGTCGAGCCCGACCCGCCGGCGCGCGAGATGGCCGCGAAGGAAGACATCGACATCCGCACCTATCGCGTCATCTACGAGATCTACAACGACCTGAAGGCGGCGCTGGAAGGGATGCTGGCGCCCAAGATCAAGAAGGTCTTTTTGGGCCGCGCCGAGGTCAAGAAGGTCTTCAACCTCACCAAGCACGGCATCGTCGCCGGCTCCATGGTGAAGAAGGGGCGCATCGTGCGTAACGCCCACGTCGTCCTCGTGCGCAACGGCCAGGTCGTCCACGAGGGCAAGATCGCCGCGGTCAAGCGCTTCAAGGACGACGTGCGCGAGGTCCAGGAAGGCTACGAGTGCGGGATCTCCATCGTGGACTTCCAGGCGATCAAGGAGGGTGACATCATCGACGCCTTCCAACTGGAAGAGGTCGCCCGCAAGCTGAACGTGTAGATATGCCGGCCTGCGCAGGTGTCATCATGAGTCGACAACGTATATTAAGCGGGATGCGGCCCACGGGCCGCCTGCACCTCGGCCATCTCGTCGGCGCGCTGAACAACTGGGTGCGCCTGCAGGACGACTACGAGTGCTTCTTCATGGTGGCGGATTGGCACGCCCTGATGAGCGAGTACGAGGACGTCGCCGTCATCCGCGGGGCGGTCTGGGACAATCTCGCCGACTGGCTCGCCGTCGGCATCGACCCCGGGAAGTCCGTTCTCTTCATCCAGTCCCAGGTCCCCGAGCACCTGGAGCTCGCTATGATCTTTTCGGTCTTGACGCCCCTGGGCTGGCTCGAGCGCTGCCCGACCTATAAAGAGCAGATGCGCGAGCTCAAGGACCGCCACATCGCGACCTACGGGTTCTTGGGGTATCCGGTCCTGCAGGCCGCGGACATCGCGCTCTACCAGGCACACGTCGTGCCCGTCGGAGAAGACCAGCTGCCGCACCTGGAGCTCGCGCGCGAGATCGTGCGCCGCTTCAACGGGCTCTACAAGAAGATCTTTCCGGAACCCAAACCGCTTTTGACGCCCGTGGCCAAGCTCCTGGGGCTGGACGGGCGCAAGATGAGCAAGAGCTACGGCAACGTCGTCGCCCTCTCTGATCCGCCGGAGACGATCAAGAAGAAGGTCCAGACGATGTTCACGGACCCCTTGAGGGTCCGCAAGACGGACCCCGGCCACCCGGAGACGTGCAACGTCCACAGCTACTACGCCGTCTTCTTCCCCGACCAGGAGAAGGAGGTGGCCGAGGCGTGCCGCCGCGCCGAGATCGGCTGCACCGATTGCAAGAAGAGGCTCGGCGAGGCGTTGTGCGGCATGCTCGCCCCGGTCCAGGAGCGGCGCCGCGCCCTCTTATCGGATAAGGGCCGGCTCGAGGCGATCACGGAGGAGGGCCGCCGCAAGGCGCGGGCCCGCGCCCACGCGACGCTCGAGGTCGTTCGCGACAGCTTGGGTCTCGTGCGCTGCCCCGTCGGGTGAGCGCCGTCTCGGCGCAGGGATCATCCCATGTCCTATAAGGTAAAACTCGAGATCTTCGAAGGCCCCTTCGACCTCCTCTTGTATCTCATCCGGAAGGACGAGATCAACGTCTACGACATCCCCATCGCGACGGTCCTCGATCAGTACTTGCAGTACCTGGAGCTGATGCGGCTCCTGGATTTGAACATCGCCGGCGAGTTCATCGTCGTGGCGGCTACCCTGATGCAGATCAAGTCCAAGATGCTCCTGCCGCAGGAGCCCGGCGCCCTCGAGGAGACCCCCGAGGAAGAACAGGACCCGCGCGCCGACCTCGTCAAGCGCCTCCTGGAATACAAGCAGTTCAAGGAGGCGGCCGAGCAGCTGCGCCAGAGGGAGCGCGCCCGCCAGGACATCTTCAAGCGCACGCCCGTGATCCAGGACCAGGAGAGCGGTGAGGCGTACTTCGAGGCGAGCCTCTTTGACCTCATCAACGCCTTCTCCAAGGCCCTCAAGGACATCCCCAAGGACCTCTTCTACGAGGTCATCAAGGACGAGTTCACGGTCGAGGGCAAGGTCCATGAGCTGCTGCACCTGTTCATGACGACGCCGCGCATCGGGCTCGCCCCCCTCTTCGCCCGGGCGCGCAACAAGATGGAGGTGGTGGTGACGTTCCTCGCGGTCCTGGAACTCATCCGCCTCAAGGAGATCGTCGTCGTCCAGAAAACGGTCTTTGGCGAGATCGAGGTCTTTCGCAACGCGGAGAAGATGGTCCCCAAGGCGCCGGAGGCGGTGACGCAAGAGACGCCCCAAGAGGTATCGGAATAGATGGAAGAGAAGTTCACGTCTTTCAACAGTCCCCTCGATGCGTCGGGACGTCTGACCGAGCGGGCCGAGACGGAAGACGACGCGATCTTCAATCTCTCGCTGCGGCCGGCGACGCTCGATGAGTTCGTCGGCCAGCAGGACCTCGTCGGCAACCTGCGCGTCGCGCTGACGGCCGCGCGCCAGCGCCAGGAGCCGCTCGAGCACGTCCTCCTGTGCGGGCCGCCGGGCCTGGGCAAGACGTGCCTGGCGACGATCATCGCCCGCGAGATGGGCACGAAGATCACCGCGACCTCCGGGCCCGCGATCGAGCGTGCCGGCGACCTGATCGGCATCCTGACGAACCTGGAAGAAGGGGATGTCCTCTTCATCGACGAGATCCACCGCCTCGCCAAGGTCGTCGAGGAGTTCTTGTATCCGGCGATGGAGAACTTCCAGATCGACTTCGTCATCGACAAGGGGCCGTACGCCCGCACCATCAAGTTCAACCTGAAGCGTTTCACCCTCGTCGGGGCCACGACGCGCAGCGGCCTGATCGGCGCGCCGCTGCGTTCGCGCTTCGGCATCTTCCTGCATTTCGACTTCTACGCCGAAACGGACCTGTCCCGGATCGTCACGCGCTCCGCCAAGCTGCTGGGCGTTGCCATCGACAAGGAGGGCGCCGCGGAGATCGCGCGCCGCGCGCGCGGCACCCCGCGCATCGCCAACCGCCTCCTGCGCCGCGTGCGCGACTACGCCCAGGTGAAGGGCGGCGGCGCCGTCACCCGCAAGGAGGCGGACGCGGCGCTGGCGAGCCTCGGCATCGACCCGATCGGCTTGAACGATATGGACCGCAAGGTCCTGCGCACGATCCTGACGACCTACAGCGGGGGTCCGGTGGGCATCGAGGCCCTCGCGGCGACGCTGAACGAAGAGTCCGACACCATCATCGATACGATTGAGCCGTTTCTGCTGAAGATCGGACTCTTGAAGAGGACGGCGCGCGGCCGGGAGGCGACCGAGGCCGCCCGTGCGCATATCCGGACGTCATGAGGGTGCTCCTCCACATCTGCTGCGGTCCTTGCGCCATCTATCCCGCGACCTTTTTGCGCGAACAGGGTCATCAGGTCAGCGGGTTTTTTTATAACCCGAACATCCAGCCGTACGACGAGTACCGGCGCCGGTACGAGGCCCTGGTGACGGTGAGCGAACGCCTGGGCCTCGACGTCATCCATCACCGCTGCGACGACGCAGAGTTCGTGCGCCGCGTGGCGCCGCTGGAGGAGCGCCGCCGGCAGCACGAGGCGTGTTGGCGCATCCGGCTGGAGGCGACGGCCCGCGCGGCCCGCGAGCACGGCATGGAAGGTTTCACCACGACGCTGCTGGTGAGCCCTTATCAGGATATCGAGGCGATCGGCCGCATCGGCCGCGAGGCCGGCGCAGAGGCCGGCGCGGTCTTCCTCTTTGATAACTTCCGCAGAGGTTTCGCCGAGAGCCGCCGGCAGGCGAAGGAGTGGCGGTTGTACCACCAGAATTACTGCGGCTGTCTCGTCTCCAAACAGGAGAGCGACGCCGCCCGCGCCCGAAAAAGCGCGGTTTGACGAACGGCTGCGGCCGGCGTGGTCGTCTCCAGGCCGGACGGCCCCTTACCCGTCAGACGAACTTTTTCGCCGTCTGCTTCGGTTTGCATTTTTGCCGTGACGCTCCATTAAACCGGGTCGCTACGGCAAAAATGCAATTCCTCGCAGACGCTTGCCGAAAAAGTTCTGATTGTCTGTCGGGCAAGGGGACCATCCGGCTCAATACGGGCCGTATCGATTGCCGAGCCAGGTAACAAGATGAGCTTTGTCAGATTACGACCAGTGATCTTTGCGGCGACGGTGCTCCTGGCTGTCGCGGAGGCGGGGGCGTGGGAGCCGGAGGAGGCCGTCGAGCCGGAGGCGCTGACGTGGATCCAGGAGGCGTGTCCGCCGGGTTTCTTTAGTTCCGGAACGCAGTTCACGCCGCGCAGCGCCGAGCGCCTGGTGCGCCGGCTGTATGATGCCGGGGCGCTCGATGTCAGGATGGCGCGCGTCTTAGGCGAGCTCGCGGGGTTCCGGGTCTTGTTGCCGCTCGATCCCGAGCGGCGGCGCGACCTCCTGATGCTGGTCAACAAGAGATTGTCGGAGTGTTCCCTGGCCCGCGCCAAAGACACGGGCCGGGAGGATATCGTCCTCTGGTTCTGCAAGCCGTCACGATAGGCGCCATGTCAAAGATACTCATCTTCGCCGGCGTGCTCCTCGTCCTCATGGGCCTCTTCTGGCCCTTTTTGATGAAGGGGCCGTGGGGCCGCCTGCCCGGCGACATCACGATCAAGAGGGAGCACATCACCCTTTATTTTCCCATCGCGACGTCGCTCGTCGTCAGCATCCTTATCTCTCTTTTCCTATGGTTGATCAGAAAACGTTGAGGCTTTTCGTGTTTGCGGCCGGGGGCCTTCTTTTGGCCGTCGGCTGCGCCAGGGCGGGCTTTGGCCGCGAGCCGGTGCTCCTGCGCGTCGCCCTCGTCCAGGGCAAGGCGCAGGCCGTGATCGCCGTCGTCGGGACCTATGAGATGACGGACGCCCAGAGCGGCGCCTTCCTGAAAAAGGGCCGCAACCTGGGGTCTTCCAAGGTGACGGCCACGGCCCGCGGGATCCGCATCGGCGCCCAGGAGTGGCCCAGAGAGCGGCTCTACGTCAAGGTCCGCCGCAAGGCGGGACTCCACGTCAACAAGCGGCCGTACCGCGGCGACCTCCTCATCGCGAAGGACAAAGACGGCGGACTCCTCTTCATCAACGTCGTGGACATCGAATCGTATATCAAGGGCGTTCTCGTCCACGAGATCTCGCCCAAGTGGCCGCTCGCCGCGCTCAAGGCCCAGGCGGTGGCCGCGCGCACGTACGCCTTTTATCAGAAGCAGGTCAGGAAGGACAAGCCCTACGACGTGACCGCCGACGTCTCCTCGCAGGTCTACGGCGGGTCCAAGGCCGAGAAGGGGCGCACGAACCGGGCCGTGAACTTCACGGCGGGGGAGGTCCTCGCCTATGGCGGCAAGGTCTTTCCGGCGTACTTCCACGCGACGTGCGGCGGCGTGACCGAGAACGCCTCCGAGCTCTGGCAGATCGACATCGAGCCGCTCGCCGGCGGCCGGCTGTGTTCTTTTTGTTCTTCCTCGCCGCATTTTTTCTGGAAGAGGGCGCTGGATCTGGCGGCGGTCCGCAAGAAGCTGGGTGAACGCTACACCCTCCGGGAGGACCCGGCGAGCCTCGCCGTGAAGGAACGCAACCCCACGGGACGCGTGCGGGCGCTCATCATAAAGGACAAGGCAGGCCGGACGATGGAGATCTCGGCCAAGGATTTCAGGCAGCTCATGGGGCCGGACGCCGTGCGCAGCACGAATTTCAGCATCACGCTGGAGGCGGGCAAGGTGGTCTTGAGCGGCAAGGGGTGGGGGCACGGCGTGGGGCTTTGTCAGTGGGGCGCCTTGGGCATGGCGCGCCGGGGCTACGATTACAAGAAGATCCTCGATTTTTATTATCCCGGCGCCTCGTTGCGGCCTCTGGAGGCCTCATGAAGGTGTCGGATTTTGATTACACGTTGTCACAGGAGTTGATCGCTCAGGCGCCCGCCCCGCGCCGGGACAGCTCCCGGCTGATGGTGTTGGACATCGGCACGCGCTCGATCGGCCACCGCCGTTTCGGGGAGCTGCCGCAGCTCCTGCGGCCGAAGGACCTGTTGGTCCTTAATGACACGAAAGTCGTCCGGGCGCGGCTCCAGGGGCATCGTTCGACGGGCGGCCGCGTCGAGGTCCTGCTCCTTGAAAAGATCGAGGACCGGACGGGCGGATCGGTCTATCACGCCTTGATCAAGCCCCTGCAGCGACTGCGCCGGGACGAAGAGATATTCTTTGAGAGGGGGCTTTCCTGCCGGCTCCTCGACCCCAAGGAGAGGCTGGTGGGGTTTTGCAGGGGAGGGGCCGAGCAGGCGATGGCGCAGGTGGGCCGCGTCCCCCTGCCGCCCTATATCCGCCGGCCGGACCGGCCGCGCGACCGGCGTCGCTACCAGACGGTCTTTGCGCGCACGCCCGGCGCGGTGGCTGCGCCGACCGCCGGCCTGCACTTCACGCGGCGGCTCTTTAAGAGGCTCAAGGCGGCCGGGGTGGGGGTGGCGACCCTGACCCTGCACGTCAGCTACGCGACCTTTGCGCCGCTCCGCGGCGAGGAGGTTGCCGCGCACCGGACCTCGCCGGAGTCTTACCGTATCTCTCCGCAGACCGTGGCCCTGATCCGCCGCACGCGCCGGACAGGCGGCCGCGTCATCGCGGTGGGGACGACCACGTGCAAGGCCCTGGAAGATGCGGCCGGGACCCTCCTGGGTCCGCAACGCGGGGCCGCTCCCATTGAAAAAAAGAGCGCGCTCTTTATCCATCCGCCCTACCGTTTTCGTGTCGTGGAGGGGCTCGTCACCAATTTTCACCTGCCGCGCACGACGCTCTTGATGCTCGTCGCCGCCTTCGCCGGCCGCGATCTTGTCCTGCGGGCCTATCGCGAGGCGGTGGCCGCAAAGTACCGTTTTTACAGCTACGGCGACGCCATGCTGATCGTGTGAGACAAACAGCCAGACTCTTTGTCTCAAATTCGCGGTTCAAATTTGAGACAAAGAGCCTGGCTCCTAGTCTCACCTAGTCTCACTTTTGTAGTTGGAGGAGGACGCATGAACCTTCGATCCTTTCCGGCCATTCTTGTTTTTTGCTGTGCCGCGACCGCGGCCCTTCTTCTCACGTATTCGCGCTCGCTGCCCGTTCTCGACGAGATGGCGCGGGCAAAGGTCTTCGATGAGGAGCGCGCGGCGCTGCGCGCGACGCTCCTCGAGGCCCATCCCGACCTTTCGACCTCGACGTCCCAGCAGCTGCTCGAGACGTCCTGGAAGTTCTATCAGAAGGAGCACCGGGCGGACCTGCGCAGCAAGGCGGAGGAGAAGGCCCGGGAGCTGAAGGAGCCGTATCGCGACGAGCGGGGCGACGTCTACATGGGCGGCATCGATTCTTACCATTGGCTGCGCCATCTGAAGAACCTCTATGTCTTTGGGCACGTCGGCGACCGGATCGAAAAGGGCGTGGAATACGACGTCCTCGGTTCGCGGCCGGTCGACGCCTCCACGCGGCACAACGTGCACCTGTATCTGGCCTTGCCGCTGGTCTGGCTCGCCGGGCGGCTGCACCTGCCCCTGGGGCCGGTGCTCTTCATTTTGCCCGTCCTCATGTTCTTTGTCATCGCGGGCTGCTCTTTTGCGTGCGCCAAGAGGATCGGGGCCAGCGACCTGGGGGCCTTCTTCGCCGCCTTTTCGATCACCCTGTCGCCGTTTCTCCTGACGCGCGTCTTCACGGAGTGGTTCGATACGGATATCTACAACGTCATTTTTCCTCTGGTCATCCTGACGATGTACGTCGCCTGCCTCGATATCCGCGCGGGGCTGCGCCGGCGCCTGGGGCGGGCGTTGCTCGGCGGCTTGCTGGTGGCGTTGTACGCCGCCACGTGGCAGGGGTGGTGGTTTATCTTTGACATCATCATCATCGCCAGCGCCTTGTATCTCGTGAACCTCAAGGACGTGTACCGCTTCCATGAGGAGGCGCCCGAGGTCGACGTGGCCGCCCAGACCAGCATGTTCGGCGCCTTTTTTATCTTTTCGGCTGTCTGCGTGACGCTCCTGAACGGACCGGCCGTCTTTGCCGATTTCATCCTGGAGCCGGTGCGCCTCAGCCGTATCTTTCATATCGCCCCGCAGAGCATATGGCCCAACGTCTATCTGACCGTCGAGGAGCTGGGCCCCGCCTCGGTCCCGCTGGTCGTGCGTTCGGTCGGCGGCTCGTTCATCTTCTTCATGGGTCTCATCGGCCTTCTGGTCGTCTTCCTTTGGGAACGGCTCCTGCGCCATCCGGTCTTCGGCTGCGGCCTTTTGTGCGTGGCCATCTGGATCGTCACGTCTTTTTACGCGGCCCTTCAGGCGCTGCGCCTGGCGCTCCTCGTGATCGTGCCCGCAGGGCTCGCCTTCGGATTGGTCGTCGGTAAGATCCGCGATGCGGTCGAATACCTGATCCGCCGCAAGGGCCTGCGGCCCGGCGTGCGCCGGACTTGCCGCGCCGCGTTCCTGGTCCTTGCGGCGCTTTACCTTTTTGCCCACACGACGCAGATCTACGCCTCGGCCTACATAACGCTGCCGAAGTTCAACGACATCTGGCAGCGGACGCTCGTGCGCATCCGGGAGGCGACGCCGGCAGAGAGCGTCGTGGACTCCTGGTGGGACTTCGGCCACTGGTTCAAGGCGGTGGCCGGCCGGCGCGTGCTCTTCGACGGCATGACCCAGAATTCGCCTTACGCCTACTTTATGGCGCGCGTCCTGTTATCGGACGACGAGGAGGCGGCCGCCCGGACGCTGAAGATGCTCGATGCGGCCGGCCACGAGGGGGTGGACTTCCTCATCAAGAAGCTGGACGGGGTGGGTGAGGCCGTGCGTCGGACGCAGACCGTGTTGGCCCTGGGCCCCGGGGAAGGACGCGCCGAACTGGCCAAGGTGCTTGCGCCCGAGGATGTCGAGGCCGCGATGCCGCTCTTGTTCCCGCAGACCGCGCCGCCGGCTTATTTCATCGTGTCGTATGACATGCTCGGCAAGGTCGCGCCTATCTCTTTTATCGGGAACTGGGATTTCAGCAAGGTCGATATGTGGTTCAAGGGCCGCCAGCTCAGCCAGGCCGAGTTTTTCGAGTACGTCCAGCGGCTGTACAATCTGACACCCGAGCAGGCCCTGACCGCGCACCTGGACGTCTCCGCGCTCAACGAGAAGGAGGCGCGCAGCTGGTTCTCGCAGATGGCGGCGTACCGTTCGGACCTGCGGCCGTCCGAGACGTGGCAGGGGATGTGGATGTTCGAGAACGGCCTCGTCGTCGACTGGTCCGCCAAGCGGGCCTACGTGATGGACTTGGTGCCCGACCGCCGCGGCGTGCCCGCGAGCCTCCTGTACATGGAAGACGGCGTGCTTCACGAGGAGCTTCAGCCCGAGGCGACGCTTGACTTCAGCGCCCTCATCGTGCGCCAGGACGGGGAGATCAAGGCGGTCCTCCTGCCCCCCGCGCTGGGCAAGAGCCTCCTTTTGCGCCTTTACCTCTTGAAGGGCGAGGGCTTGAAGTATTTCCGCCTGTGGAACGAGGAGACCGACGCCGACGACAACGCCATCTACGTCTACGAGCTCCTCTGGCCGGAATAAAAGCGCGTCCCGAACGGCCGCATAACACACATGTCTTTTCAGTTTACCGTCACACATAACGATAAGGAGAGCGCTGCGCGCTGCGGCGCGATGCGGCTTGAGCGCGGCACGCTCGAGACGCCGGTCTTCATGCCGGTCGGGACGCAGGGGACGGTGAAGACACTCTCCCCCCGCGACCTCCACGAGGCCGGCGCCCAGATCATCCTAGGCAACGCCTATCACCTTTTTTTAAGGCCGGGCCTGGATGTCATCCGGGAGGCGGGCGGGCTGCACCGCTTCATGGGTTGGGACAAGCCCATCCTGACGGACAGCGGCGGCTATCAGATCTTCAGCCTGGCGTTGCTGCGCAAGGTGAAAGATGAGGGGGTGGAGTTCCAGTCTCACCTCGATGGCGACCGGCACTTCCTGCGCCCCGAAGATGTCGTGGATATCCAGAACGCCCTGGGCGCGGACATCATGATGCCGCTGGATGAGTGCGTGGCGTACCCGGCCTCGCGGGACCTGGCTGAAAAGGCCCTGACGCGCACGACCCTCTGGGCCAGGCGGTCCAGGGAGCGCCGGCAGGAGGGCGGCAGCGGCGTGCTCTTCGGGATCGTCCAGGGGTCGACCTATGAAGACCTGCGCGAGCGGTCTGCCGCAGAGCTCAAAGCCGTTGGCTTCCAAGGCTATGCGTTAGGCGGATTAAGTGTTGGCGAACCCCAGGATTTAATGTATAATATGCTCCGCTTTACGGCGCCGCATCTGCCCGCCGGCTCCCCGAGGTACCTGATGGGCGTCGGCCTGCCGGAAGACATCCTCGAAGCGGTCTCTGCGGGCATAGACATGTTCGACTGCGTGGTGCCGACCCGCTACGGCCGCAACGGCACGGCGTTCACGAGCCGGGGCAAGCTGACGGTGCGTAACGCCGCCTTTGCCCGCGATCAGACGCCGCTCGATCCGGCGTGCGGGTGTTATTGCTGCCGGAATTTCACGAAGAGCTATCTGCGGCACCTCTTTAACGCCGGCGAGATCCTGGGGCTGCGCCTGGTGTCGTTGCACAACGTCACTTTTTTTGTCGGCTTGTTGGCCGGGGCCCGGGAGGCGATCCGCGCCGGCCGCTTCGCGGATTTTCGCAGGGATTTTGACAAGGAGTACTTTTGCGCGTCGACGTCCTGACGATATTCCCGTCGATGTTCGGGCCCGTCCTGGGTGAGTCGGTCTTGAAGCGCGGCCAGAAGGCCGGCAAGATCCGGATCGTCATCCACGACATCCGCGTCCACACGACGGACAGGCACCGTAAGGTGGACGATCGGCCCTACGGCGGCGGCTCCGGGATGGTGATGACGCCGCAGCCGGTCTTCGCCTGCGTGGAACGGATCCTGAAGCGCGTACGGGGCACAAAGGCGCAGCGCAGGATCATCCTGCTCTCGCCACGCGGCAGGCCCTTGACGCAGCGCGTCGCGGCCCGGCTGGCAAAGGTCAGGCACCTGATATTGATCTGCGGCCGTTACGAAGGCGTGGACGAGCGGGTCGCGCAGTACTGCGCCGACGAGGAGCTCTCCATCGGCGACTATGTCCTGACCGGCGGCGAGCTGCCGGCGATGGTCGTGATCGACGCGCTGGCGCGCCTCATCCCCGGTGTCCTGGGGAACGCGGCGTCCCTGCGCTCGGAGACCTTCGAAGGCGGGCTGCTGGAATATCCGCAGTATACGCGCCCGCCGGTCTTTAAAGGCAAGCGCGTACCCCGGGTGCTTTTGACGGGCGACCACCAGAAGATCGCCGCGTGGCGTAAAAAAGAATCCGTGCGCCTCACGAAGAAGATGAGGCCTGATCTGTTATCGCGTTAACCGAGCCGGAAGGAGTTCTTTCATGGAAAAGATCAAGTTGGTCGAGGGGGTGTTGCTGCGTCAGGACCTGCCTCAGTTTGGCGTCGGCGACACCCTGAGGGTCCTGGTCAAGATCCCCGAAGGGGACAAGTTCCGCATCCACCCCTTTGAGGGGATCGTGATCGAGAAGCGCGGAAAGAGCATCTCGTCCACGTTCACGGTGCGCAAGGTCTCGTACGGCGAAGGGGTGGAGAGGACATTCCCCATACACACTCCTTCCATCGACCGTATCGAGGTCGTGAAGAAAGGCAAGGTGCACCGGGCGCGGCTGTATTATCTGCGCGGCCGCGTCGGCAAGGCGGCCAAGGTCGCCGAGGCCACGCCCGATGTCGCCGAAGGGCGAGCCGCCTGACGTCCGCCAGGGTCCGCCGGGACCGCGTGTCACAGCTTTGATAACGCCGTGTTGTATCACGAGCGCCAAGCAAAGAGAGAAGGGTGCACCGCCGTTATCGGCGTCGACGAGGCGGGCCGCGGCCCGCTGGCGGGGCCCCTCGTGGTCGCGGCCGCATATTTGAAGACGCACCGTTTTGCGGCCCGCGTGGACGACTCGAAGAAGCTCACGCCCCGACAGCGTGAGCGCGCCTTTTTGGAGCTCGGGACAAAAGCGTTCTTTGATGTGGCGGTGGTGGACGCCGGCGTCCTCGATACGTTGCGCATCAGCGCCGCGACCTTTTGGGCGGTGGACGCGGCCGTGGACCGGCTCCTCGTACGCCTGGCCAAAGAGGGGGCGGACCTTTTGGGCGTCAAGATCCTCTTGGACGGCCGGCTGCGCACGACGTTGCCGTATCCCGCCAAGGAGATCATCGGCGGAGACGCGAAGTCCTTGACGATCGCGGCGGCCTCGATCGTCGCCAAGGTGGTCCGCGACCGCCTGATGGGCATCTATGACAGGGTCTATCCCGACTACGCCTTTGCCGTGCACAAGGGATATGGGACCCGGGGGCACCGGCGCTGTATCGCGCGCCGGGGCTTGTCTCCCATTCATCGGGTCACCTTTTGCAGCGGGTGGGTGAAAGATGGACACAAGGTCGATCGGCAAGGCCGGAGAAGACGCGGCCGTTGATCTTTTGAAAAAGAAGGGGTACCGTATCCTCGGCCGTAACGTCCGCAGCCGCCGCGGCGAGATCGACATCGTCGCCCGCGACGGGGAGACCGTCTGTTTCATCGAGGTGCGCACGCGCACGGGCGTGGCCACGCACGCGTTGCCCCTCGAGTCCGTGGATGGCCGAAAGCGGCGCCGGCTCGCGGCCCTGGCGGCCGCCTATCTCAAGCACCGCGGCTGGTGTGAGCGCCGGGCCCGCTTTGACGTGGTCAGTGTCGTGATGCAAGGGGGTCTGTCCCGGCTCGCCCTCGTCCAGGACGCCTTTTCGCTCTCGGACCTTTTTTAATGGCATGAAGAGCCGCTTGTCGGACATTCAACGCATCGCCCGCCAACTGGGAGTGCGCGCCTCGGAGCTCGAGCTGCACGGCCGGTATAAGGCGAAGATCGATCTGTCGATCCTGAAGCGCCTGGGGGCCCGCCGCGGCAAGTACGTTTTAGTGACGGCCATGACCCCGACGCCGATGGGCGAGGGCAAGACCGTCACGACCATCGGCCTGTCCATGGCGCTCAATCGCATGAAGCGCCGGGCCGTGGCGACGCTGCGCCAGGCGTCCCTCGGGCCGCTCTTCGGCGCCAAGGGCGTGGGCACGGGCGGCGGCGCCTGTCAGATCGTGCCGGCGGACGACGTGAACCTGCACTTGACCGGCGACATGCTCGCCGTGGAGGTGGCCAACAACCTTTTGGTCTCGTTCGTCGAGAACGCGATCTTTCACGGCAACCCTCTGGCCATTGAGCCCTCGTCCCTCTTGACCAAGCGATGCCTGGACGTCGGCGACCGGGCCCTGCGGCACATCCGCTACACCCTCAAGGCCAGGACCGGGCCGGTGGACATCGCCACGGGATTTGAGATCACCGCGGCGAGCGAGTCGATGTCGGTCTTGACCCTGGCGCGCGACTTCGCGGACATGCGCCGCCGGCTGCGGGACCTCGTCGTGGCGCGTGACCGCGCGGGGCGCTTCGTGACCGCGCACGACGTGAAGGCCGACGGCATGATGGCGGCGGTCCTGAAGGACGCGCTCAAGCCTAACCTCGTGCAGACGAGCGGGGCCACGCCGTGCCTGGTGCATACGGGGCCTTTTGCCAATGTCTCCGTCGGGACGTGCTCCATCGTCGCGGACCGCATCGGCCTGGGGCTGTGTGATTTCGTGGTCACGGAGAGCGGCTTCGGCTCCGACTGCGGGGGAGAGAAGTTTTTCGACATCAAGTGCCGTTACAGCGGGCTCGCGCCGGATGTCTGCGTGCTCGTCTGTTCCGTGCGGGGCTTGAAGGCCCAGAGCGCGCGTCTGGCCGTGACACCCGGACAGGCGCCCGACCCGGCGCTCTTCCGCGAAGACCTGGCAGCCCTGGAAGAGGGCCTCGTGAACCTTAAGCGGCACATCGAGAACGTGCGCCTTTTCGGCGTGCCGGTGGTCGTGTGCGTGAACGTCTTTCCGACCGACACGCCTGCCGAACGCGCCCTCATCATGACCCGGGCCGCGGCGTACGGCGTCGAGGATGTGGTCGAGAGCACCGCCTGGCGCGACGGGGCAGCGGGCGCCATGGACCTGGCCGTGCGTGTCGAGCGGACCGCGCGCACTGCCAGGGGGGGATTCCGTCTTCTCTATGAGGACGGTCTGGCCCTGCGCGACAAGATAACGCGCGTCGCCCAAAAGGTCTACGGCGCCGGGGACGTGGTTTTTTCGGCGCAGGCCCAAGAGGGCCTGCGGTCGTACGAGGCGGCCGGATACGGGAAGCTGCCCGTGTGCATCGCCAAGACGCAGTTCTCTTTTACGGCCGAGGAACACGTCAAGGGCGCGCCGAGCGGTTTCCGTTTTCCGGTTAAGGATGTGCGCCTGGCGGCGGGCGCCGGGTTCGTCTTGGCGCACGCGAGCCTCACCCAGACGATGCCGGGGCTGCCGGCGCGGCCGCGCGGCGAAAAGATCGACGTGGACCAGGACGGCC
>CAZDLS010000006.1:0-24052 GCA_964506425.1 uncultured Planctomycetia bacterium
GTATCATCCGCTCTATAAGCCTGTGTTCAATCATTAAAGGACCAACCGGCATCATCTTAAATACCTCCTGTGTTTACTCCCCTACCAGTGCTTCGGTGATGCTTTGCATCGACTTACTACAAACTGGCCATCGGCCAGCCGTAGGAAACAATGCAGAGACTCACCATGCGGCATTTAAACCTTAAATCAATATTCTTAAAATATCTCTTTCTTTTGTTTTTTCCAGCCCCTTTATGACTTTCTTCCGCCATTTTTGCGGAATTGAATTAAATACCTGCTTAATTATGGATGATTCGCCTTTATCGACTAACGATTTAAGAATTTCCAGAGCGATATTTTTGTCCTTTACCGCTTTATCTTGTCTAAGCCTTCTCTGGAATATAATCAGCTTATGCAGCGCAAAATTAGCGGGATGAGACAATATCACATAGAAATCTTCTATTTTAACCTTAATTGTATTAGATGACAGGAAGTTAAGAAACCTTAAAGCAACTGCATTTATACCTATTTTTGGCAAAGGAAAGGGCCTGTCTATGCCCCTGCCCTTCTCCAGAACTAAAAACTCGAGCAATAAGTCAGGATGCTCAAGCTTGATATATCCTTTTCTTCCTTTATAGATTATAACGAAACCGAGATCATGAAGCAGATCCGGCACATTGACCTCGTGCCTTATCTTAGCGGGATCAGGTATTAAGAAATCTATATCTCTGGTTCTCAATGCCGCGCGGTCTAAATATGAAGTACCGGCGAAATATTCATTGTAAAAATAAGCGCTCCAACTACCGATAAGAATGATATCTTTAAGTATACCGGCTTTGTTGAATCGCCTTAAGATTTCAAAGCACAATTCACGCTGTTTCTTTTCCACGCAATGCCCTCTTTATGAACTTGATCTGATTCTTGACTTGCAACAATAGGTTCTTGTATTTATTAAGCATTTTTCGTTGTTCGGCGTACGCTTTCTTTATTTGTTCCGAAATGGGCCCTTTGTATATAAACTTCACCTTTCTGCCTTGTCTTTTTACCAAATAATAGTAATAACGTTTGCCTATCTTCTTGCGTATAAGGCAACCTTTGATTTTAGCTATCTCTCTCTGATAGCTTTTTAGCATATCGCGAGAGTTTTCCAGTTCTTCTCTTAACACTTCCTTAATGACGCCCATGTTTATTCTCCTTTACCAAACATTATACAAATAAAATTATACTTTGTTTGGTAAAAATATCAAGCCTTTTCTTACCTAACGATTTATCCTAATTAATAACTTTTGTATGGTAACGAGGCGGGAAAAAATTATTAGCAAAGAGGGGCATCTGTAAACTTCTGCGCCTCCAGGATGACGATCGGCGCCCACCTCTTTATCGGAAAATCCACGTGCAGGGCCCGGCGCACGACAAGGCCTTTCTCCTTAAGGGCCGCGACGATGTCCTTCTCGTAAAAAGTGCTCAAGGGATGGCGCTGCGTCGACGCATCATAGTGTTTGGCCAGCGCGTATTTGGCGCGCAGCAAGACGTTCGCCCTGTTGCGGAACTCGACCACCAGGCGGCCGCCGGGCTTGCACACGCGGGCCATCTCGGCCAGGACCTGCCGGGCCGCTTCGAGGTCCGGCAGGCACATAAAGGTATTGACGCACACGACCGCGTCGAAAAAGGCGTCCTCAAGAGGCAGGTGCCGGCCGTCCGCCTCGATGAGATGGGCCGGCGTCAACCCCTGCCCGGCAAGGCGTTGTCCGGCGCGGCCCAGGATCTGCGGCCAGGAATCCACGCCCCACAACTCCAGGCCGGGACTCCGGCGCGACAACTGGGAAAGGAACAGGCCTTCGCCGCAGGCCACCTCCAGGACGCGACCCTGGTAAGCGGCGCATAGCTCCAGGGCCAGACGCCGGACCTTGGCCTGCCAGTAACCGGCGGAGAACTCCCCGCGCTCCTCGGGCACCGAGACCTTCTGATGGAACCAATAGTAGATACGGCGGATCAAGCAGCCCCCTCCCTCACGATTCGCTCAAAGACGCACAGCTCTACGCCCGGCCGCGGACAAAACATGTAGTGCGTCCAGCATGCCAGCAAGAGCTGCTGTTGTTGTGTGTCGAGCCCCATCGCCTCGCCGTAACGGCCGACCGCCGCACGCACGGCGCGCGACAAGGCGCTGGCGCGGCGATAGACGAGGCCCAGGTACCGGCGAAAGACGGCAGGCTTCAGATGCATGCCCTCCTCCTGCCACATGCACCGGGCGTGGACATAGCGCAGGATGAACTCCATCAGGTCCAGGAGCGGCAGCCCGCGCATGGCAAAACGGTCCCAATCGACGACCCTCAGTCCCTGGGGGGTCGACAGGAGATTCGCGGGCCGCAGGTCCCGGTGGCGGATGACGGCCGGCACGCTTGTCCGGCGCGGGACGCAGCCGAACGTGCCGGCCGGGACGTGGGCCGCGAGGTCCCCGAGAAGACGCCTGACGTTTTCTTCCTCAAAGACAAAACTCCCGACGACGGACGCGCGGTGAAAAGCCGACACCCACGCGGTGACCGCCTCCAGGTGAAGGATGAACTCTTTCTTCCAAAAAGGCCCCCGGCGCTCGGCGCGGCGCTGCAACGAGGTACCCGCCACAAAAGACTCACGGACCAAAAAACGGCCCCCCTCTTTCCAGGACCCCAAGATCCGCGGCACGGAACAAGCCAGAACAGGGTCTGCGTGGTCGTACACCCCCCGCATCACGTCGCACATCTTGGCCCATCTGTCGGCCTGCTCGTCCTGGTAGACCTTGAGCACTGTCGCCGGGTCACTCGCCCCGGGCTCAAAGAGAAACTGCGTCACGCGCTCCTCTCCCTGATGCAGGAGCGTCCCGCACGAGACGGGCGAAGCGGCCGCTGCCGTCCCCGCCGCTGCCGTCCCCGCCGCTGCCGTCCCCGCCGCTGCCGTCCCCTTCTGCGCCAGGATGCTGTAGTCAGGGACAAAGTACTTCACGAGACCGTAAGCCCTCAGGACCTGTACGACCGTGACAAAGAACCTCTGGAGCCGGTTGCGCGAAGAGACGAGCGTTTCCAGGAAGAAACGCACCCGGCGGCTGTCGTCGATCGGAAGAAAATAATAGAAACGGCGGTATGTCGGCAAGGGCGCGTAAAAACACGGCTCCCTGAAACCGGCCCGGCGCAACATCCGCTTGTGTTCCCGGTACGTATAGGTGTACTCACGGAAATCTTTCCTGCGCGCGATACGGCTGTAGAGGTTGGCCAGCGGCCGCGGCAGAAGCGGCGCAAAGCGCAGGCCCGAGTGCGTATCCCGGAACCCCAGGAAGTTGATCGCGGCCCATCGGTTCTCGATCGCCAGATACAGGATGCCTCCCGGCTTAAGGACCCGGCAGGCCTCCTTGAGCGCCGCCGCCTGGACCTCTTCGGGGTCTCCGTCCTCGGTGCTCGGTATCCACTCGAGGACGCCGTTGAGGACGACGCCGTCGAAGAAGCCGTCGGCAAAAGGCAGGCGCGTCATCGGACCGCACAAGGGGATGACCCCGGGCTGATGGTCCTGCTCGCCCCGCGTATGGACAAACGCGCAGCGCTGCGGGACGATATCGAGGCCGTAGACCGCACCGAACCGCTCGGCGAGCGGAAACGACAAGGCGCCCCATCCGCACCCGGCGTCCAGGATGCGCGCGGTCCTGGGCAAGGAGACCAGATAGCTCCAATTGGCCCGCCGCTTGTCCGTCAGATACTCATAATAACCCGGGTCGCGCTCCTTAAAAAACTCTTTGACCGCTTCATGCCACCCCTTCTGGCGGCACGCCGCCAGCAGGCGGTCCATCAGCTCTTCGGGGACCTCGCCCCAATACCGGTCGCGGACCGGACGAAAGTCCGGCACGCCGTCCGTGACAGGCCAACGGGCCCGGCAGGCGCCGCAGGTCAGGGCCCCGGCGTCCGCCTTCAGGCTGCCGCGGCACTGCGGACACACGAAGTTATCGAAAGACTCCTGGGTCATATCGAATCCTGATCTTACCGCCGTTCATCCTCCAGAAGCTCCAAGGCGGCCGAGACCACGGCCTGGGGCGAGATGCGCTTCAGGCACCGCAGGTCGCGGCAGCTTAACTTATCGCACGGCGCGCAGCGCGCGTGCTCGTGCAAGACGATCGCCTCCTCCGACAGGTAACGCGGATCAAAGCGCGTGAGATACCCCGGACCGAAGAGGGCCACGAGGGGCGTCTTTAAGGCCGCTGCCACGTGCATCGGACCCGTGTCGTTGGTGATAAAGAGCGCGCACCGCTCCAACAGGGCGCCCAACTCTTCCCACGACATGCGGCCCGCGGCGTTGATCACGCGATACCCCTTGAGCGCGCCGGCCAGGGCCTCTCCCAGGTCCTCTTCGCCTCTGCCGCCCGTCACCACGACGACGCCGGGCTTGCGGTCCAGGATTTGTTTTAACGCCGTGCCGAAGTGCGTCCGCGGCCACCGGTGCGACAAGGCGCCGCCGGGGTTGACCCCGATCACCCGGTCCGCGGCCGCGACGCCGTTACGGCTCAGGAAACCGGCGAGAGCTCGACGGGCCGCTTCGGAGATATCCACGCGAAGGGAGACGTCGGTGACAGGAACGCCAAGGGCGCGGACCGTGTCCAGGTCATACACCATCTCGTGCTTCTCGCCTTGCGTCGTCTCCGGGACCTTAAGGGTCAAGAAAAAACCGTGGCCGTCCGTGTCCCGGCCCGCGCGCACACGCGCTGCGACGGCCCAGAAAAAGAACGCCATCTTCCAGGCGCCGGCCCGCGAATGAAGGGTCCGCATGTTGACCGCCGCGTCAAAACGCTCGCGCCGCAATCCAAGGACCAGCCTCCAGAAAGAACGCAACCGGCCCCAGACAAAACGCCGGGCACCCTCCTCATATCCCGTGAAAGGCCTGACATCGTCAAAACACCCCAGGCCGCGCGCAAAGGCAGCCGTGCGGGGCACGCCGCAAAAGACGATGCGGCTATCCTTGAAGTGAAGACGCAGACAGCGCAATGCCGCGGACGACAAGAAGAGATCGCCTATCCCGCCCAGATTGACGATAAGGATCTTGTGCCGCGCGACGTGCTCATAGACCTCTTCTATCCGCTGCGTGTTCTTCTTTAGATCAAAAAACTCTTCGGCCCGGCGCCGCGCCCGGCTGCCCGCCTCCTTCAGGGCATCCGGCTGTCTCAGGATGCCGTCCAACAGACGGACCAGGTCCGCGTCATCGCCGTTGCGAAAGACGAACGCGCCCAGGTCCGCACCCACCAGCTCGGGATTGCTGGGGGTATCGCTGACGATGACCGGCCGCGCCAGGGCCATCGCCTCGATAAGGGCCCGTGACAACCCTTCTCCGAAACGCGACGGCAGGACCACCACATCCAACTGCCGCATGCGGCCGGCAGCGTCTTCCACAAACCCCTCGAAGACGATGCGCTCATCGCCTGACGCCAGACTTTTGAGACGGCGTTCATAGGCCTCCTCCCCCGCCCCGAATATCCGGACGGATAACGGCCTGCCCTCCAGACGCTTCACAGCCCTGATGAGAACGTCGATCCCCTTGCGCTCTTCCAGCCTGCCGAAATAACCTATGCGCAGCGTGCCGTCCGCTGGACGCGGCGGTGCGGGCAGAAGTCTATCCAGTTCCGCGCCGTTATAAACGACGGTTATCTTCTTTGCTTTGTCCATGCCCTTAAAACGGCCGGCCGACGCCTGCGAAACGGCGATCATGTGGTCTGTCAACGCGTACAACACGCCGTCGATCACCCGGTTGGCGTCCGTCACGCGCAGGTGCAGCAAAACCGGCGCGCCGCGGCCCAAGGCCCTGATGAGGCCGGCATATATCGTCTCGCGCACCGAATCGGTCGAGATGATATGAGCGCCTGTCTGCCGGATGACGCGGGACAACTCCCGGAAGCTGCGGATGGCCGAGGCGATGTTCAGGCTGCGCAGACGCGCCAGGCGCAAGACAAAGACCTCCACGCCCAGCTCTTCGATCGCCCGCTTCAGGTCCCCGTCCTCCGGCACGATGAGGAACGGCCTAAAGCGCCGCTTATCGAGGTGCTTGATGAGCAGATAGAGGCTCCGCTGTCCCCCGCCCTGCATCGTGCCGAAACAGGTGATGTAAAGTATGTTGATCTTATGCATATTTATGGAAACTCCCCGGCCAAGCCCAGGGTATTCTGCGAAGGCGGGATAAAGTGCCGTGCGACAAGAATATCCCTCCTATTTTTTCAACTGTCTCTCCAGCGCCTGCCATACCTCCTCCACCGTGATATCCCGCAGGCACGTGTGGGGGCCGCACGCGTCCTTATAGCAGGGCTGGCAGGAGACCCTTTTGCCGACGACGATGTGCTGAGGACCGCGCGGCCGCCACAAGACGGGGTCTGCCGGGCCCAGCCACGAGACCGTCGGCACGCCCATGCCGCAGGAGATGTGCAGGGCGCCTGAGTTATTGCAGACCGAGACCCTGCAGAACGATAACAATGCCATGAACTGCCTGATGCTCAGATCGGGCCAGACATGGACGCGCGGGTCGGGCAGGGCCTGGCGCGCCTGCTCAAGAAGGGGCCTGTCGTGCGGCCCGCCGAAGAACAACAGCCGTGCAGCCGGCTCGCGATCGAGCAGGCGCCTGCCCAACTCGATGAAACGCTCCAGGGGCCAGCACTGAGACGGATAATAGGCGCCCGGATGAAATGCTGCCTTGACGGTATCGCCGTCCATGCCCTCGCGGACCAACACCTCACGGGCCCATCGCCTCTCTTCATCGCTCAGATAGAGGACCGGTTCTTTCTCCTTCACCGCCACGCCCAAAGACCGCACCAGGTCCAAGAGCTGGTCCACCATGTGCTGCGGTTTGCCCTCCCTGGGCCCGCGCACGTTAAAGCAGACCTCGCGGCCCGCCCTCTCAAAACCCAGGCGGTAGCGCGCGGCCAAGAGGACCGTGTGCCACGCCGTCCGGAAAAGATACGTGTAATACGCGTCGATCGCCAGGTCGACATCAAGGAAACGGCCCAACCGGCGCAGCTGCGCCTCGTTTTCATAAACGACGATCTCATCCACGCACGGGTGCTGTTCGATGACAGGGGCGTTCAGGCGCGAGGCCAAGACCATGATCCGGGCCTGCGGAAAGACCCTGCGCAAGGCGGCAAAGAGCGGCGTCGTCAGCACCATGTCGCCGATGCGGTCGTGACGCACGACCAGGATGCGCCGGATGTCCGCGAGAGGGACCTTCCTGAGCCTCAGGCGCGTGAGAATCCACAGCGGCAAGAGGAGACAAAACCGCAGGACCAGATAGGCGTTTCTCAGGACGTTACGGCTGATGCTCACCTCTGCCGGGCCTCCTCTTTCGTCAGATCCCACAACTTCATGTGCGTCACCAAGACATTGAACGCCGTCATCCAGCTGATAAGCAGTCCCTCCCAGCCGTCGAGAAAGGCGCGTTGCAGGAGATACTTCCTCAGGAACGCGTGGGCCGGCCTCAATACAAAAGCCGCCAGGCACGCCTTGCCGCGCACGCGCCGCCCCTCCTGGAAAAAGGTGCGTGCGTCCAGGGTCGTGTAAAGGTCCAGCTTGGCCATGTGCTGTTCGACCGATTCATAGCTTCCGTGGACGAAAAAGTTCTCCAACTCTCCGACAGCCCCCTGCGCGTCCACGGCCTCATGGACGAGGCGATCGTTGAAGCGCGCCTTGTCCTTGCGCAAGAGCCGGATGACAGGGGTGCTCCAATTTCCGTACCGGATCCACTTACCCAGATAAAAGGTCCGTCGGGGAATACGGAAGGCCGCGAACGGCGTCGGCTGCGAAAGGACCCGGCGGATCTCCTCGGCGAGCTCCGGCGGCACGCGCTCATCCGCGTCCAGGGAAAGGACCCAGGGCCCCTGCGCCTGTTCCACGGCGAACTGCTTCTGGCGCCCGAAACTCTCCAGACGCCGCACCGTCACCTTGTCCGTGAAGCGCCGGGCGACCTCGAGCGTCCGGTCCGTGCTCTGGTCATCCACGACGATGATCTCATCGGCCCACGCCACGCTCTCAAGGCACGCGGCCAGACGCCGCTCTTCGTTCTTCGTGATGACGACGACGGACAATCCGCTCATCTTGCCTCCCGCGCCTTCGCCTGCACGATCAGGATATCCCCGAAAAAAAGCTCCGGTGTCTGCAGCCTCTCATGGAACGCCTTATTGAAATGCCTGTTGATGAAACGCGCCAGCGCCAAAAGCGGCCTGTCGCCGAAGGGCCGCATCAGGCGGTTCGTCGAAACGTCGCCGAGCTCGAAGCCGTTGCGGCCGAGGATCATCTCCAGCTCCGTAAAAGTGAGCGGATGGATGTGTCCGGCCAGGGACCGGTCCGCGATGTCGATCTGGGCGTTGAAATAACGGAAACTCCCGAAGAAAAGGAACTTCAAGCGGGAGACGAGACACTGGATGTTCGGCGTCGTCACGATAAGCCTGCCGCCGGGCCTGAGCACGCGCCGGAACTCCCGGACCAGGGCATGCGGGTCTTCGATGTGCTCGATCCCCTCGACGCAGACGATGGCGTCGAAGAAGGCGTCGGCAAAAGACAGCGCCTTGTTCAGGTCCGCCTCTTGGCAATGAACGCCCCACCCTTCCAGGTTCGGGGGCGCGATATCCAGCGCCCAAACGTCCAGCCCCTTGGCCTTGAGCGCCAGGGATAGACTGCCCCGGCCTGAAGGCGCATCCAGGGTCTTGGCGTCGTGCATGCCCCCCAGAAGCTCGAGCACTTTTTCGTGGACACCCGGCGCCGCGTTCGGCCCCCGATCCTCTGTCGGCATCGCGCTCACCCCTCCCTTTCCTTTCGAAGATCCAACACCAGCGTCTCTGACCAGAGCGCCGAACACCACAAAAGATCCAGGACCGCGTCCAGTAAGACGCTCAGGGCGAAGAGGACGCGGTGATGGTCCAGAGGTGCGCCGCCCCAGATGATCCCTCCGGTCCCGCGGACCGCGCGCACCCGGAAACCATGGCGGACCGAAAGGACGCGCCATGCGCGGGCGCCCTTGACCGACAGGTGCTTGTAGCGGGTGTTTTCGTCGCTCGGGTCAGTGACCTTCAGGATCTGCTTGTCCTGTTCATCGTCCCTTGTCCGCCTGTCAAGCCGGAAGGCCCTGCGCAAGACCCCGAAGGTCAATGCATTCAAAAAACGGAAGAGACGGACCGGCAGCCGGGTGCCGCCGTTAGGCGTGGTCAGGACCGCCGCCCCGCCGGGCTTGAGGACACGGCGTATCTCTTTTAAAAGATGGGCCGGCTCCGCCAGGTGCTCGATGATCTCCAACGCCGTCACCACGTCGAAAGAGGCGTCCGGAAACGGCAGCCGCTGCCCATCAGCCACCTCAAAACGGCAGTTGGCGACGCCGAAAAATGCCGCGCGCCGCCGGGCAAACGCGACGTCAAAGGCCGAGATGTCCACGCCCGTCCCCTCCAGGGCAAAACGCTCGCCGACGGTGTTGAGCAAGTGCAGGAGGAGGGAACCGTTGCTGCAGCCGATATCGAGGACCTGGAAGGGCCCGGCGTGCCCCCGCCTCTCCCGCAAAGACCGTGCCACGGCCTCTTCGGTCCTGTAGCGCCGCATCCAATACATGTAGCGGTTGGAGAAAGACGAATAGCCGGAAGAGTCCGCCTCCAGCAGCCGCAAAAAATACTGATCGTCAGAGTTCACCCTGCCCCCCGGACCTTTGACCCCTGCCGCTCCTTAACTCCTCGACGGCCCGGACAAGGGTCTGGATACGCTGCGCGTACGAATGCTGCCGCCGGGCCCTCTCCTGCGCGCGGCCGGCCAGCAGACGCCGCTCCTCTTCATGCTCCAGATAATACCGGACCTTTTCTTTGAGCTGCGCCGCATCACGAAAGACAGCGACCTCCTCACCCGGAACGTACAGACGTTCGAGCTGGGCAACGTAGCCCGATAAGAGAAAGCCGCCGCACGCCGGGACCTCGAAGACGCGCGGGGTCACGTTGTAGATCTTGTCCTGAACGCCGAACAAGACGTGGATGTCCAGGTTCACCTTTGAGGCGTTATATATCTTGACCGCGTCCTGGCCGCTGACGTTCTTTTCGCGGTAAGATGCCTCCAGGGCCGGATCGCGCTCCTGCCACGCGCCCCAGATGCCCAGCCCAAAACCGGTCAAAGACTTGAGGTACCGGACCCGCTCAGGCGTGAGGGTCCCGACAAAGGCCACCTCCGCGCCCCAGCGCCGGCGCTCGTCCTCAGACAGGTCCACCGGCCGGTGCACGTCAGGCGAAGAGGCCAGACACAGCGTCCGGGCGCGGACAAGGCGGGCGCCCGCCCCTTTTAAGACGTCCAGGTCATCGACGAGAAAGAGGATGTCGTACGCGGGCAGGACATCCCGCACGAGGTCGCGCCGTGACGGATAGACGAGCGAATCGTGGAACCAGTTCGCCGTGGTTACCCCCTGCTGCCTGACCGCCTCCAGTGTCCGGACCCCGATGTTCTCTCCGCAGAAGACCAGCAACAGCTCGGGAGCCGACGCCCGGCACCGCTCCAGCAGCCGCCGGTTGACGTCCCGGTCCACGGCGCCGCGCACCACCGCCGCGTCATAAGGCGACGGCGCCTGAGGCCAGACCTTTCTCAGGGCCCTCTTGAGCGGCTGGACGAAGGGCCATCGGGAGTACTTCCTTTGGCGAAAGTCAAAGACCTCGACCTGATGCCCCTGCCCGACAAGGGCCCCGTGCGCGTAACGCGTGATGCGGCCCAGGACCGTCTCATCCCAGGGAGCGCACAAAAGGATCTTCATCGCGACCTCCTCCTCGGGTCACTTGGTGGCGATGACCTCGAGCTCTTCGCCGACCGGGAAACCCAGGAGACACGCCAAGTTCTCCAACAAAACAAAAGCGCTGCGGCCCCGCTCGCGCCGCCGGACTTCCATTTCTATCTTACCGTGCCGGCGGATACGCGCGCTGACGTCATAGACCCTCCCCGCGACCCGGCACAGGCTCCTCATCCGGACGCGGGAAAAGGAAAAACGGGAAAACAATGACCCCACGCTCTTCGGCGAATAACCGAAGAGATGCCGCGGCGGGTCCAGATGATAACAATGCCGGCCGAACCACCGGTGCCCCAGGCTCGAGGCATTCGGAACGCGCACGGCGAGCGTACCTGCCGGTTTGAGCAGACGAAAGACCGCCCCTAAGGACGCCTGCGGATCCGGGACGTGCTCCAGGACATGGTTCAGGATGAGCCAATCAGCGCGCCCCTGCGGAAGATCCACCCTGTCCAGCGTCTTCTCCACGACCTCGATGCCGCGGCCCCGGGCTGTGGCGGCAGCCTGCGGCTGGGGCTCGATACCCAGGACACGCCACCCCAGAGACTTCAGGATGCCCAGAACGTCTCCCTCGCCGCACCCCACATCGATGACCAAAGCGTCCTGCGCCGGAGGCGCCGGCGGAAAGAGACGGCCGCACCCCCATGTCGCCTTTTCTCTGATCCAGGCGCTCAAACCAAGAAACCTTCCCAAAAAACGATGCCCGGCACCACAACCAGGCAAACGATAACCATAGTGACCGCAGAGGACAGCCCGCCGCATCCCGTCTCTCAAAAAAGCAAGGGGCCTTCCCGGGTCGCCCTTCGGAAGACCTTTTGCAGGCTCTGTCTCTTTATAGGGGAACTTCTGGCCATCCGACAAACAAGGTTGAGGATCCAGCCACAAGAGCCCGCACGCGCTGCAACGCCTCATGATGAAAGACCCTTGCAGGCCGCCGTGCGCGTCCCGCAACCCCCGATACAGGACCCCGCCGGACGCGCCGCAGAGACGGCAACACGGCATCTCCTGCCCCGCGTCGGGACCAGGCCTCGCGTCGGGACCAGGCTCCGGCATCCGTGTCATGGCTGCGGCCGTCCTATCTGCTTGACCACGCGCGCCGGAACCCCCAGGGCCAGAGAATCCGGCGGGATATCGCGGGAGACGACCGCGCCGGCGCCGATCACCGACCCGCGGCCTATGCGCACCCCGTCGAGGATGACGGCCCTGGCGCCGATCCAGACGCTGTCTTCGATGTGGATACCCCGGCCGCAGACGTCGCGGCTGAAGCGGTCCGTGCCCAACAAGCCGTAATCGTGCTCAGAGGCGACGATCACCGTGTGCGCGGCGATGTGGACGTCGTCGCCGATCGTGACGCCCCCGCACCCGTAGATGACCGTATAATCATGCACGGCGCAGAACCGGCCGATCCGGATCCGGCCGCCGTCCGTGTTCAAGAGGGCATAGGGGAATATCGTCGTCGCATCGCCGATCTCGATGGCCGCCTTGGCGCCGTTGGCGGTCAGGCGCGCATGGCGCTCCAGGACGACGTGATCACCGAGCCGGATCCGGGCCGGAAAACGCAGCCAGGCCCATGGAGAGACATAGGTGTTTTTTCCGAAGTGCCCCAACCCCCTCAGAGAGCACAGGCCGGCTTTTGCAACTGACTTAACGACATTCCGCTGGACAGGTAACGTGTAATCCATGGATCTGCCTCCGCTCCTTTTCCCGCATGGAACTCCTATCTCCACCTGTCTTTCAGTGATCGCAACGCGCCGATAAAGATCTCGCGCTCATAAGCGTCCACGAACCCAAGCCGAAGGACTCCCGCGATATAAGCGATGGCGAAGACCGCCAGGCGCATGAAGAGGTCTCCGATCAGGACGAGGCGGCCTGCGGCTGCCGGCGGGAACGCCGGCAAGAACCTCAAGAGGAGACCCACGAACGCGCTGACGGCCACGGGCCCCAGGACGCTCTTCGTCATCAAGCGCCGTATGGGAAAACCGAGGAATCGATGGAACCTCATCAGGAACCAGGCGCTGCCGGTCAGGGCCGCGACCGAGGTCCCCCAAAGGGCCCCCGCAAAACCGATCTTTTTTATAAGGACCACGGAGAGGACGATGTTCAGCGCCGTCAAGGCGGTGGAACCGGAGAGCTCAAAGCCGAGCGCGCCCATCCCCCGGGCCATGTAACGGCCGACAGAGCTCACCAGATAAGCGCCATAGGCGAGTGTCAGGAACTGGACGGCGAGGACCGATTCGGGGCGCGCCATGAACCCCATCCAGGCCCGGATGATGAGGCCCGCGTGGAGCACCGCAAAGACGCACACGGGCGCCAGGAGCATCATCAGATACTTCGTCCCCCGGACATACAGGTCTTGCAGGCGGCGCCGGTCCTGCACCACCTGGAGCTCCGAGGCCGCGGGTAGGACGGACGGCAAAAAGAGGGCCGGAAAAAGATTCGTGACATTGGCGACCTTGGCGCCGATCTCATACAACCCGCTGAAGGAGACGCCCGCCAGAACGCCAAGGAGGACCTTGTCCACCCCTTTGTTGATGAGCTCGGAAAAGGCGATCACCTGCATCTTGATGCCGTAGGCAAAGGCGGTCCGAAAGAGCCGCAGGTCCCAAAACCCGGCGCCACGCGGCAACGGCGGCAGCAGGCGCGCGACGCACACCACGCGCAGACAGGCGGCCAGACAGACCATGAGAAAACCGGCCAGGACGAGGCCCGGGAGGCCGTCGCCTCTCTCAAGGAAGAAGACGGTGAAACAGGCGTTCAGCGTGACGGCGGTGACCAGGACGATGTTCTCCACGTCCATGCGCTGCAGGCCGAAGAGGACGGTCTTGAAGACCCCGAAGACGCCCTTGATGAACATGATGGCGAGAAACCCCCCCAGCACCGCCTCTGCCGCCGGAAGGAAGGCCGCCTCGATATGCAAGAGCCCCAGAAAACGGCTGCGCAGCGACCAGATCGCGCAACCCGCCGCTCCATAGAACAGGAAGTCATAGACAAAACCCTGCCGAAGGAGACGATGGAGCGAGCCGAATTCCTTGGCGGCATGATACTCCGAGACGAACTTGACCAGAGAGACGTTGATCCCGGTTATGTCCAGGCTCGACACATAACCGAGCGCCGCCTCGATGACGACGAAGAGACCATACCCCTGGATCCCGACCTTGGCGATGATGTACGGGGTCAGAAAGAGGCTGATCAGGATCCACCAGACATAGCCCAGGGAGCTGAAGACCGTGTTATGGATCACCTTTTCGGATATCTTCATGGCGCTACGTCCCCTCGACTTCCTGCACCTGTGCCGGCGGGGGCGCGCCCACCAGGTCTGGCAACACGACGACCATCGCAAAGATGAACCAGAACGGCTCCATGATGCGGATGATGATGAAAGACGCCGCGGAGAGGGCATGGACCAACAGGCCGAAGAACCCGGCCAGAAAACCGATCGAGACGCTGAGGGCCAAAGGATCGTGCCTTACCGCCAGGCTTGCCTGCCGGGCCATGTCGTATACCCGCCGCAACAGAAAGAAGAACGCCCACAGGCCCAATAACCCTACTTCGATCATGACCCGCGAGTACTGGTTGTCCACGACCGTCCCGCCGGGGATCCCGTGCCCCAGGACGGGCTTTTTCATGACCTTCCCCCAGCCCACCTTCCACGATTCGATGCGGGCCTCTCCCGATTTGTCGATCGTCACCTCCCGGCCGGCCAGCCGGTACGTCTTGCCGTGGGAGAAGGTCGACGTCACCCGTTGGCGCACGGCGCGGGGAGCGACGAAGGGCGCCAGGGTCACCAGGATCGCCAGGGCAAAGATAAGGACCGCCCGGTTGCTGCGGGCAAAATACGCCATCGCCCCGCATGCAACGATAAACCCCAGCCAGCCGCCCCGCGAAAGCGTAAAGAGGAGCGCCAGGCCCCCGACCCCCAGGACCACCCAGAATTGCAGCCTGTACCGGGGCATCCCCTTATGCAACAGCAGGCTGATGATCAAGGAAAGCATCAGGATCAGATAGCCGGCCAGGGTGTTGGCCTCGCCCCCCTCGCCCTCAAAGGGCGCCGTCGCCCGCCAACCGATCACGAAATACGAATACAGCGCGTAGCAGGAGACGAGAAAACACGTGAGGATCAACAGCAGGAGGAAGAACCGGACCTGCCGCACTTCGTTGATATTGTTGATGACGAGGAAGTACAAGAGAAAGTACTCGAAGTACTTCAAAAAATAGAACAGGGAACGCAGGATGCTCCCCTGGCCGCCGATCAGCATCATGCCCGTCGACACGACGCAGACGAAGGCGAAAAGGAGAATAGGGCCGTTCAAGGACGTGCGCTTCAAGACGCCCAGCTCTTTGAAGACCGCGAGCTTGGCCAGCCACCCCAGGAAGATGACGACCAGGAGGATGTCGTCGAGGCGGACGGTGATCGTCCGGTCCGAGAGCTCGCCCAGGCCGATCTCGGGCGACAGGAGCATCGAAAAGATCAGGATCGCCAGGGCGAAGTCCGTCCTCATGAACGCGAGGACGAACATGATCAGCCCCAGAAAGACATAGGTGAATTGCTGTGTCTGGAAGCTGCCGAAGCGGGCGACGTTCAGGCCGAAGAACACGACGAGGATGATGATGAGGACGAGCAGGACCGACGAGGCCTGGGCGCGGGAACGGTGTCCCGGCGGGACCCCCTGGCAAGGGCGGGATAAAAAAAGAAGATTCATGCGCAAGGGCCTTCCTGAAACCCAAAGGGAGTCACGGCGCGTGACTCCCTGTTGTTCACTTCACTCTTTTCGGCATCCGTCACGAGAATGGGATCCCCGGACAAACCCGGGCTACCTTGATGACCGCGGGCGCTCCCAGGCAGACCCTGCTATGCATCCTGTTCTTTCCCCTTTTCCTGTTTATACCGGTACTTGTATTTGTAGTAATAGGGGTAGGTCAACATCGTGTATTCGATCTGGGAACGGATGTTGTTCAGGATGACGCCCGTGATCCTCCCGCCGGTGGACTCGATCTGGACCTTGGCCCGCATCAGGGCCTGGCGCGCGGTCTTGCCGATCTCATAGATGATCAGGACGCTGTCGACCTGGGGAGCGACGATGCTCGCGTCCGCGATCGGCAGAACGGGCGGCGAATCGATGAGGACGAGGTCAAAGTCCTTCTTGACCTGGTCCATCAGCTCCGTGAAGCGCTTGGACGTCAGGACCGCCGCCGGGTTCGACGGGATGTCGCCGCTGGTGATGACAAAGACATTCTCGATGCCGGGGAATTTCATGATCTCATCCAGGCCCAGATCGCCCAGCGCCATATCCGAGACGCTCTTGACGACGGCGCCGTAATCCAGCATGCCTTCCAGATATTCCCGCAGGCCGTTCCCGCGCTTGAGGCCGAAGGCGCGCGCGATGGACGGCCGGCGCAGGTCCGCCGAGACCAGGAGCGTGCGCAGGCCGCTCTGGGCGCAGATCAGCCCCAGGTTGACCAGCGTCGTCGTCTTGCCTTCGGCCGGGCCGGAGCTGGTGATCAGAAAGACCTTCTTGTTCCGGGGGTCGATCTTGAGGTTCGCCTGGATGTTGCGGAAGGCCTCCGCGGCGACGGAATTGGGCTTGTGGTGAACGAAGAGCCGCACGTAAAGGTCCAGATCCTTCCTCTGTTGGAGGCGGGTGGAGATCGGATGCAGGGCGTCCCGAAGGTTCCGAAGGAAACCCCTCTTCTCTTCGTCGTCGATCTCCGCCTTGATCGACGGGATAACGCCCAGGACCGGCAGCTTCAGGATGTTCTCGACGTCCTCGATCGTCCCCATGGACGGATCGATCGTCTCGAAAAAGAACGCGAGGGCCACGCCCACGATCAACCCCAGGATCGCGCCGATCAGAAGCACCATCACCTTGTTGGGCTCGACCGGCACCGTCGGCAGGACCGCCGGGTCCACGACCGAGATGTCGCTCACCTTCTGGGCCTCGGTGATGCGCGCCTCCTCCAGCCTCTCCTTCAGGATGCCGTACAGCTTTTTGTTGGCCTCGACCTCCCGCATGATCCGGCCGTACTCTATCTCGTCCACGGAGAAACCGCCGAGCTGGGATTGCAGGTCGGCGATCTGTTGGCGCATCTGGACGATCTTGGGGTGTTTCTCCGTGTATCTTTGAAGGGAGGCCGTCATCTCGAACTGCAGTTCCATGATCCGCTGTTGGATCGGCTCGGCCAGACGGATCTCGCTCCTGCGGTCGCCGAACGCCCGCAGCCGGTCTTCGGCCTGGGCCAGGCGCCCCTCCAGCTCCCGCAGCTGTTCGGAGATGAACTCGCGCGCGGCCCGCGCCTGCTTGGTCTTCTCCAAAAGGTTCTGCTCGATGTAGACCGCGGCGGTCGCGTTGGCGACGTCGCGCACATCCTTTGGATCGGTGCCGCGCACGCTGATGCGGATGATGTTCGTTCTCTCTATCTTGCCGGTATCGACCTGCCCCTGGAGCCGGGCCACGATCCCGTTGACCTCCTCGACGGGTGTCGCGTCCGTGATCTTGCCCAGCCGGCGGGCCACCCCCGCCATGACCGGATGCCCCAGGATGATCTTGGTCTCGCTCTCCATGATGTCTTCAGGGTTGTAGACGATCCACTCGGTCAAGAGGCCCGCGATGCTCTTGCGCTCCTCGATCTTGACCGTGGTCGAAGACTCGTAGATATAGGGCTGTCTGGAGACGTTCAGGAAGGTGGTGACGAAGATGACGGCGAAGGCGCCCGCGATGAGGAGCTTGCGCTTCAGGAAGATCCGCAGGTAATCCCGCAGGTTTAGTTCATATTGCATGGCGGTGACTGATGGGACACGTCCTTCGGTTGTAAGTCCTTGATTTATTAAAACATAAAAGCTTTTGGGGTTCAATATAAAATTACGCCCTCCCCCGCCTTTTTTTACGGTCCCAGGGCCGCAGGTCCGACCCCATCAAAGAATTGCAATGCCGCCTCCGCTATGCTACCATGACACCCGTCATGGTCGAAGTCCCGCTCGTCTCGGTCAACGGCGTATCCAAACTGTTTTCTCCCAGCCGGCCGCTCCACGAGATAGTGAGCCGGCCTTGGGGCCGGCCTCCTTCGGTTGCGGCGCTCGAAGACGTCTCTTTCCGGATCGGGCGCGGCCGCCTCGTCGGTCTCTTTGGACCCAACGGCGCCGGCAAGACCACTCTCTTAAAGATCTTGGCGGGCCTCCTCCTGCCCGATCAGGGCCGCGTCCGCATCGCAGGCAGATCTGCGCAAGAAAATCCCCTCTTCATCAAAAAAAACATCGGCCTGGTCGTCTCTCAGGAACGCAGCTTCTTCTGGCGCCTGACCGGCCGCCAGAATCTTTCGTTCTTCGCCGCGCTCTACGGCCTAGACGCGCAGACCAGCCGCCGGCGCCTGGACCGCCTCCTCGAGGACCTTAGGGTCGAGGACCCGGACAAGCGCTTCGACGCCTACTCGGCGGGGACCAAGCAGAAGATCGCGTTCATCCGCGCGCTCGTCCACGACCCGCCGCTCCTCCTGCTCGACGAACCGTTCACGAACCTCGATGTGCTGACGCGGCGCTTCCTCAAGGAGCTCCTCCAAGACAAGCTCGTCGCAAAAGAAAAGCGGACGGTCCTGCTGGCCACCCACGAGATCGCAGGGTGCGCGCCCCTGTGCGACACGTTCCTGTGCCTGAAGAACGGGAAGGTCTGTTTCGACGGTACCCCCCAGGACCTGAGGCGACGCGAAGAAAAAACCGGGCCAGAGACACAAGACCTTCTTCTCGACATCCTCGCCGGAACAGGAGGCGACGGATGAGGCAACTTTTGGCCTTTCTCAAGAAAGACTTCCTGCAGGAATCCAGCTACCGGTGGCCGCTCCTCTTCAACGTCTTCGGCGTGCTGATGACGACGCTCACCTACTACTTCATCGACAAGCTCTTCGGGCATGCCTTCACGCCCCACCTGGAGGGACTGGGCGGCAGCTACTTCGCTTACGTCCTGTTGAGCCTGGCGTTTTTCAGCTACGTCGGTTTCGGGCTGGGCTCCTTCTCGAGCCAGATCCAGCGCGAACAATTACAAGGCACCCTCAGGCCCTCCTCGTCACCCCGACGAGCCTGACGGTCATCCTCCTTTCCATGGGCATCTGGAACCTCCTCATCGCCACGCTCGACCTTCTCATCTATGTCGGCCTGGGCGCCTTTCTCTTCCACATCGACTTCAGCCGCGCAAATCTCTTGTCCCTTTCCATCGTCTGGATCCTAAGCCTGCTCTCCTTCAGCGCGCTGGGCATCCTCTCCGCGAGCTTCACGCTCCTGCATAAGCGTGGAAACCCCGTCAGCTGGGTCATCAGCCAGGCTGAGGGGCTTCTCGGCGGCGTCTACTTCCCGGTGACGGTCCTGCCTGCCGGACTGCAGGTCCTGGCGCGTCTGCTGCCGATCACCTACGCCATCCGTGCCCTGCAACAGACCGTATACAACGGGGCAACGCCTGCCGTCCTCAAGTCGGAGCTCCTGCCGCTGGCTGCCTTCTGTGCCGTACTCCTGCCTATCAGTTTCGCCGTCTTCCGCCGCGCCTGCCGCACTGCCCTTCGCGCCGGCACCCTCTCCCAATATTAGGGACACTCCTCATAACCAGTTATAAAAATAAAAGTTATGAAGAGTGTCCCTTTGCCTTCTTTAACTTGTAAGGAAAGTTACCACTTGCGCATGACCTCGGCGGCCAGGGCGCCGCGCGAGACCGGGTCGATGATCTGCGCCAGCACATGGCTGAGGTCGGCGATGAAGGTGCGGGGGACGAAGATGATGTCTTCGGACTGCAACGCGACGTTCTGGTCGATGTTGCGGCCGCGCAGGAGCGGGTGCTTGAGGTTAAGGCGCTGGACGTGGGGGTCCTGGAACCCGCCGCGGATGAGGACGATGCTGTTGGAGACCGCGTCCGGCGTGAAGCCGCCGGCCAGGGCCACGGCCTCCAGAACGGTCTTGGAGCCGCTGACCGCGTACACCCCGGGATGGGCCACCTCGCCGAGCATGATGACCTTGCTGCCGCCGAGCTTGCGGATCGAGATCGAGATCTCCGGCGCGCGGATATACTCCTTGAGCCGTTCGGTCAGCATCTCATCGAGCGCGACGATGCTCATCCCTGCGGCCGGCAGGTCGCCCACGAGCGGGAACGAGATGCGGCCGTCCGGCCGCACCACGACCTCCTGGTCCAGATCGGGGTTCTCCCAGACCGATATGAAGAGGACGTCGCCGTCGCCGACGGCGTATTCAAGGCCGGCCCCGCGGGCGGGCTGAGGCTGGACCTCCAGCAACGCGACCCCCTCCCGGCCGGAGAGGATCTCCCGGCGGCGCGCCATCATGTCGCGCGAACGCTCAAAATACTGCTCGGCCGCCTGAAACTGCCCCTGCGTAAAGTAATATTCACCGAGGTTGTAGTTGTAGTGCGCGCTGCTCTCCAATGCCGTCGGGTCGCTCTCCAGGATATAATCTTCGCAGCCTCCCCGGCGGCAAGGCACCAGGACGCACCAGACACCCAGAAGAACAAAGACGGCCGTTTTCATCCGAAGGGATCGGTCCATCATCGGCGTTCCATCAACACTTCCACCTGCCGCTTGGCCTGTTCGGCGCGCCGGCGCGCGTCGGCCGATGAGCCCTCCTTCTGCCGGTCCGCGGCCCGGCCCGACGCCGGTTCGTAAAGATCGAATTTCATGTCGTCCGGCCCCACGCCTTCGGTGTTCATGCTCATGAGCTGAGTCAGCTTCTGCAGGGTCTGCTCCTGGCGGGCCCGCGACTCGGCGAGCTCTTTCTGGACTGCCAGCGCCGCCGCCTTCTGCGCCTCGAGGTCTTCGGTCAAAGACGCGATCTCCTTGGCGCGGCTGTTGAGCTCCGCGTCCCGTTTCTCGAGCATGGAGGCGTAATCGCCCAGCTGCTTGGTCAGGGCCTTGACGAGTATCTCGAGCTCCGCCATATGTTTCTCGCGCGGCCCGAAGCTCTTCTCCCACCCCTTCTTCTCCTTGGTGAGCGCCGCCACCTCTTCGCTAAGCGCCTGGATCTCCTCCTCTTTCTTGACCAGCTGTTCGGTCATGAGGCGCAGGTTGCGGTCCTTGAAAGGATCCTCCCCTCCCCGGCGGCTGCCCAAACGCGCCTGTGTCTCGGCGAGCCTTTTTTCGAGCGACGCGTTCTCTTTTTCCAGATCGCGGATCTTGCGGTCGAGGTCCCGGCGCACCTTTTTGACGTCCTGCGCGCTCTCGGAGAGCATCTCCTTGCCCGAGCGCAAGGCCGCCATCTCGTCCTTCAGACGGTCCATCTCGACCTGCCCTTCGGACAACGCGCGCTCTTTCTGCGCAAGGACCTGCTCGCGTTCGGAAAGCTTCCCGCGCGCATCCGCCAGGTCCCGTTGCAGCGCCGCAGCGGTCTCCTGCTGGGCCGAAAGCTCCAGGTTCAATTCGAATATCTGCGCCTCAACGGCCCGCCGGTCAGACTCCAAGCTCTTCGTGGCGGCCTCCTGGCGCGGAACGGCGGACCGCGCCGTCTCACGCTCCCCCTCTAACTCGGCGAGTGCGGCCTCCTTCTGGACCAAGAGACGGTTCTTTTGCGCCAACTCTTTCTTCAGGGTCACGATGTTTTGATTGAGGACCTCCAGCCGTTCCTGATACTTCCTGGCCCCTTGCGAATAATCCTCTCCCTGCGCCTGATAAGCCATCAAGGCACGCTGGGCCTCATCCAGCCGCCCCTGCAGGTTCATGTACTCCTGCTCCTTGTTCTTGAGGTTCTCCGAAAGCTGGGCCATTTTGGCCCTGTACGGATTTTCGACCCCGCCCAGCGTCTGCTGCGCAAGCCTCAAATCGTCGATCGTCCGGGTCAACTCCTTCGTCGTGTTCTCCAGACGACTCTCGAGGATCAGGTTGGTATTCTCCAGCTCGGCCCTCTCCCTGATGAACTTGTTGAGGTTCTGATTGGCCTCCTTGAAGGCATCCTGCATCTCCAGCATCTCCACGCGGTAATTGTGGGTGTTGGCGGTCTCAAGCTCTGCCTGCGTGTCTTTGAGCGCCTTCTCAAGTCTCTCCCGGGTCTCCTCCAGCTTGGTCTGCTGTCCGCGGAGGGCCGCGACGGTGCCGGCCAGTCTCGTGTTCAGGCTGTGCTCGCGCGCGATCATGTAGAGGAGCCCGCCGCAGACAACGGCCGCCGCCAACAAGACCACTACCACGCCCTTTTTGCCGGGCGGCCGTCTAAACAGGGCTGACACTCGGGGCCTCCTCCAGGAAACACTTCACCACGTGCAGCGTCGGATACTTCATCAGGCTCACGTCCTTGATGTCGTCGTCATAGAGGCGCCGGCCGCCTTCGTCGAAGAGGATGCGGATGATGGGCCGCAGGGGCGAGCGCCGGTTCTGGGCGACGACCTGCCCCACTTCTTTCGTGTTGAGCTGTATGAACGACCCGTTGGGAAAGAACCCCAGGCGGTCCACGAGCACCTTGATAAAAGCAGGGTCGTACTTGTCTTTGGACGCGAAGATCTCCTTGAAGACCTCCATGATGGAGTAGCGGGAACGGAACGGCCGCGGATGGACCATCGACTCAAAGGTATCGGCCAGGGCGATGATCTTGGCGTACTCATGGATCAGGCGCCGGCCCGCCGGATAGCCGCTTGCGTCCATGCGCTCATGGATCTCGTACTGGGCGCTCAACACCGCCTCGCCCAGCGCCGGGTATATCTGTTTCAACATCTCCTGGCCTGCCTTCACGTGTTCCTTGATCGACTCGAACTCCCTGGGCGTCAGCGGCCGGCGGACGCTCACGGCCTGCGTATACGAGACCATGCCGATATCGTGCAAGAAGGCGGTCAGGCCCAGCTCCATCATCTTGCCCACGTCGTAACCGCCCCCTTGCCCGATCACGAGGGCCAGGATGGCCGTGTTCACGCAGTGCTGGGGCAGATAACTTTCTTCTTCTTTCAAAATGTGGATAACGGCCAGCTCCGTCATCTGCTCGTCGCCCGACTGGATGACGCTGACGACCTCCCCCATCAGAGACGTGAGATGGCGCGTGTCGATCCGGCTTGGCTCCCGGGCCTGGTCCAATAGACTGCGGATCGCATCCATCATCCGGTCATAGAGCGCCAGGGCCTCGGACCTCGGCAGGCTGTTAGCGCGGTCACCCGAGGAGCGGGCAGAAGGCGCCCCTGCCTTCGCATGCCGCTGGAAAGAGGAAACAGCCTCTTCATCGCCTCGCGAGACCGGCGCTTGGGCGGACGCAGACGCCTCGGTCTGCGCCGCGATCTGTTCACGGGTACGCTGTTGGGAAAAAAGGGGTTTGACGGGCTTGATCGGTATGTCTTCCCTTATCAAAGCCTCTCCTTCGTGTAAAAAAAGAGGGCCTCCCTGGGCCGACTCCCGGACGGGGAGGTCCCCGCGGGACGGCTCCGGACGGGATTCGGAACGGTGCTCGGGCTCAGGGGGCTTTCTCGTTCCCCCGGACGCCGGCACGCGGCGGGACCGGGACGACGAAGACTCCTCAGGGAGACTTTCCCGTTCGTCCCGGCGCACCTTCTTGATAATCTTGGAAAACTCGACCATGTCGCCTACTCGACTCCTTGGATCTGCTGTCCGAAGGTCAGCTCATCGGTCTCTTGGCCGTGCTCACGAATGAATAATCCTCTGTCTTGTTCCCGGAGAGCTGACAGCTGATGACGCCCCGGCACTCCGTGAGTTTATCGTCAAACTCCACGCGCCAAAAAAGGATGCCCAGTTTTTCACCGGACTGCATCGTTTCCACCACCACCCGGCCGTCATCGGACAAGGAAAGGGTGTAATTGGATGCCGCGTATCCCTTCTTCTGGTATTCCTCCGAATAGAACTTATTGTCCGCAAAGATGAGCGCGTCCGTCGTCTTTTCCCCTTTGCCCGTCAACGGCACGACGGTGACATCCCACCGGTTGCCGTCGACAGCCTCGCGTTTTTTGTTTTTTTGGGCGCGCATCTTGGCCAGCTCAGCCTCGGAGAGGACCGGCGCGACCGGGGCCGGCGGCGCCTGCACCTCTTCCTTTTCTTGCACCGGCGGGGCCGGCGCCTCGACCGCAGGACTATCGTCCTGCGCCTGCGTGGCACCAGGCGGCGCCGGAGTCTCGGCCGGCGCAGCGGCCTTTTTCGTCTTCGCATCGGCCTTGCCGCCCCACGGCCATGCGCAGGCGCAAGAAACGACACAAAGGATAAAACCCATCCCTAGAACACTCACAGCCAAAACCCGTCTCATGCGACTGCCCTCCTCTTTGGCACGTTGAAACGCATGGCTCTTTTTTCTTTCTATTTGATCGGGACCTCGCCTTCCCATGTCTGCCAG
>CAZDLS010000007.1:0-23930 GCA_964506425.1 uncultured Planctomycetia bacterium
TCCAGCTGATGGGTGCGGATGACGTTCGCCGAGGCCATCACCGGCGTGCTCCTGCCGATGCCAAAGGGGTCCATCGGGTCCGGGATATACCGGTCTTCCATGAGCATGTACGTCCCGCCGCCCCGGTCCTTGTCCGAGGCGATCTTGAGCGCCCGGCGGAAGGCCTGCTGCTGGGCGCGCTGGTTGTAATCAAAACGCAGGCCGTACGTGATCAGGGCGCCGATGATCATGATGAAGATGGTACCAAAGACAGCCACCTCCATCAGCGCCTGTCCCCGGCGCCCTTGCGCCGTGTCCCGTTGAAGGCCTTGCGTCCTTAAGCCCATGTCCTGTCCCGCGTCCTTCCCCTTTTTCACGGGCCGACCACTTCGCGGCCCGTCGTGTTCGACCTCTCGTAGTCCGTGTTGGTGACGCTCGACGTCACCTGGCGGTCTTCGGAGTAACCCGTCGCCGGATCCACCACCGCCTGCTCCTGCGTCTGCGTCGTCGTCGTCGTGTGGGACGAGAAGACGGTCGTCATGTTCCCTGCCGTGCGCTGAAAATCATACTGCTGGCCGATGCTGTCCGCGTGCCCGCGCAGGCGGCCCTGGACCGACCGCTTGATGTAGGTCAACATCGCCAGGAACGCGAAAAAGACGACCATGAAGAGTATCGACGTCTCCAAAATGCTCTGCCCGCGCCTCGTGAAAAGACCGGCACGCCCCCTGTTGCCGCCGCGCGCGCGTCCTGATCGGCGGTCCGCGCATAGTCCTGATTGCCGGTTCACATGATGAGGCGTCATGGCGCTCAAATCCTTTCTTCTCTTACCACGGCGCCGGACCACCGGAGCCGCTTGAGCCGCTCGAGCCGGAGCTCGCCGGTAACCACCGCCGGCGGTAGTTCAGCTTCGTGTCGGAGACCGCCTGCGAGGTGCCGTTGGCGTCCGAGCTCTCGCTGTACACGTACGTCTTTTCGATGCCCACCGTGTTCGCGATGTTCGTCCCGGAGGTGGAGGTCTCCGAGACCGAGTCGCTGGCGACGGGGTTGTTCGCGTCGCCATACGGGGCGCTGGCCACCTGTTTGCCGATCATCCGTTGCGTCTGGTCGTGGATCATGGACTGCAGGCCGCGCTTGCCGTAGACGAACATCGCCGTCAGGGCCGCGCCGATCGCGGCGATCAGGACGGCGTATTCGATGATCTGTTGTCCCGCCGAAGAAAAGCAGCGGCGGCGGTGAGCCTGGTGCGTCGTCGACGTCAAGACGCCCCCGTCGGAGGCGGGCAGGCGGAGGGAGCGTGCCCGCGTCCTCGTGGGTTGTGTCTCGTCCGTCTTCCAGAAACGGTACCGACGCATATCCGACTCCTTGTTGACGTGTCAGGCTCACCGCCGCCTGACCAACCTTCAAACCGCGCTACACGCCCCAGTACTCGTTAGCGGCCTGCAGGACGTTCTCCACGCCCGTGATGTTCTGCCACTGGTTGCCGATGTCCGTCGTCACAGCGCCGGCGGCCCCACGGCTCTCCGTCACGGTACTGCCGGAGGTCGTCACCCTGTTCGAGACCGTATAGCCCGGTGAAAACTGCTCGCCGATCTGGTCCGAGGACTCCCGTAACCGTCCCTGAAGGCCACGCTTTAAATAGACCTGCATGGCGATCAGGGCCGCGATGATGACGACTATTAAAACCGCGTACTCGAGAGTGCTCTGACCTCTTTTGCGAAGCATCCTCAACATTCTCTCTTCACCTCCTTCACGTTTTGGCGAGGCGCGTTTAGACGCCGCCTTCGTAGTTGGCGATGACCTGGTTCCCGGTCCTGTCGGTGTACTGCGAGATGGCATCCCGCACCACGCCGCCGCCGAGCTGCAGCTCTTCGGTGACCTGAGCCGTGCTCTTCGTCGTGTAATCCGAACCCTGGTCATAATACGGCTCATACTGCCTGTTGGCGCTGAAGATATTACCGCCCGCATCATCATCGGCCGTAGCCGTGAAGTCAACGGCGTCCTTCATGCGCGCCTGTATGCCGCGGCGGATGTACACCTGCATCGCGATGGCCGCCGCCACGATGACGCCGATCAGGATCGCGTACTCAGCCGTGTTCTGACCTTTCTTTGACCTGTTTCTTAAGAACATTCGTTTTCACCTCCTTTATCCGTGCCCGCCCTTCTCGGCAGGCCGCTAGAATGAGACTCCGGAACCGCCCGTGGAACCGGTGGCGCCCGTGGAACCGGTGGCGCCCGTGGCCCCGCCCGTCGGCGCCTGGGCGATGCCCAGCTTGTTCATGTAGAACGTCGTCGCCGCGTCCATCCGCGAGCTGGTCTCATTGTAGACCTTGTTCACACTCGGCTTGATGAACGTCACCGCGGCGAACAGTATGGCGGCGATGATCGCCGTCAATACGATAACGTATTCCATCGTGCTTTGACCGGCCTTACAAAGCAGCTTCTTCATTCTTTCTCACCCCCTCTCTCCCTCCGGAAAAAGTAGCCGGTCCCTAGAACCGGCTCGTGATCTCATTGGTCGCGTTGTCCAGGACGCGGCCCGTAGCGCTGAAGAAACGGTTCATGGAGGGCCGGACGACGTAGATGGACGCGTAGACGACCACCGCCACGATCACCGTGAACATGATCGCGTACTCGACGATCAGCTGGCCGCGTCGTCCCCCATTCCCCGTTCCGCCGCAAGACATATTCATCATGATGCCTCCCTCTCGATCCGGTCGCCTTACCAGGGCACCCACCCGCCGCTCCCTGCGCCGCCGTACCCCCCCCACCAGATGCTGCTCGTCTGGTTGGGCTTGGCGCTGATCATGTCATCGAAGGAGTAGATCCGGCCCTGGACAGCGCGCCGCACGTACAAGCTCATCGCGATAAAGGCCGCGGCCACGATCGCGACCAGTATCGAGTACTCCAGCACGCTCTGGCCGCGGACCCCCCGGGCGGCCTTCCGGGTGTTGCCCGTGCTTTCGTTGCGGCAGGTCCCTTTCCACATCATCGCACCTCGTTCAAGCGGTCCTGGGTGATCAGCAGGCGCGCCCGGACCGCGTTTTTCATGTAAAAGAACATCGTCAAAAAGACCGCGCACAGGACAGAGACCAGGAGGGCATACTCGAGGACCGACTGGCCTCTCCTTTGCCTGTTGAGGACCGACTGGCCTCTCCTTTGCCTGTTATCGTGAAGACGCATGAACATGGCTGTCTCCGGGGACCGCTCACCAGGCTACTCCCCAGCCCGGTACGCTGCCCGCTTCGATCTCTTCGTTCCACCAAGGTATCGTTACTCCGCTTCCCGTTGACGGCGACGGCGAAAACCCAGGCTGGTCCATCTTGTTCATCGCAAAATCCGTCGTCCTGTCCATGTTGCTGCGGAAGTTGGTAAAGAAGCTGCCTGTCGTCAAGACGATGGTGAACAGGGCCAGGGCCACCATCAGCATGAGATATTCGATGAAGACCTGTGCCCGGGTCTCTCCGCCCACCTTTTCTGAGGCCTTTAACAAAAAACCGGCGGCCTTGCAGGCGCCGGTGATCAAACAAAGAGCGCAGCGCTGTCCGAAGCTCTCGCCTTTGATCGTTTCGAGTCTTCTTAAAAACTTTTTTAAAGACATTACAAACCTCCTGAAAAAATAACCGGATCACCAAAATCAGCTTTTCAGCTCGGATTTCGGCGATCCGGTGGAATAGAGCACACCAAGACAAAAAATCTTTTTGACGAAAGACCGTGGCGTCTCTGTCATTTCCGTGGCGGATATTTGGACCTGCCGATCCGATACCCTTAAGCACTTAAAATATATCATATTAAGTGAAGATAAGTCAATGAAAATATATGGGCAAGAGCAAGCGTTTTCTTGGGTTATGGAAAGATTTCAGGGGGTAAAAAAGAGGGGGGCCGGTGCGAGGGGCCTAAAATTTCATCGAGAGACCTGAAATCTCATGCAGAGTCAACGCGGATCCACATTTTTTTTCCGTCCGCGTCAAAGACAGGCGATTCATTAAAACGAAGGGCGGCGGCCTTCAATTCGGATAAATTTTGTAACCTATCTGATACCAATAGGTTACATATAGAATCCTCGACGAAATCGCGGCGGATGCGGCCCGACTGCTTCAAGAAGAGCTCGCGCATCTTCATCAGGCTCCAGCCCCAGCATGCGGGCGCAAGGAACGAGCGCTGCATGAATGAGTTCAAAATATCGACGAGGACAGCGAAGACCTCGTCTGCGTCTCGGCTGCTGCGGACCGCCTGGGCTTGCCCCAGGATCTTTTTTTCGTCGGGAAACTCATCGGCGTACGCCGGCGTCTTGAGCACCTCCAGGAAGTCCTTGTGGCTGTCTTCAAAGAAGGGAAAACGCCTGACGAACTTCCTGACGACATCTTCACCCGGAAACTCATGCTCATCCATGTTCGTGAAGAGGCCGATACGCGCGTGGCCGGCATCGGTCTCCTTGATCAGGATGAGTCTTAGCATAACTTCTTTATTTTCAATATGTTGTGCAAATCTGATCTTCTCTTCGACACAAGGATACTTCTGCTCAAAGGCCTCGTTGAAGTAGTATCCGGTCGCCTTTTTCTTTTCGAGCTGCGCGATCGGCTTATACTGCCAGGGCCATATCCCGACGACGAAGTTCATCTTCGGCGGCACATTATGCGTAAACTCTTTTGTTTCAATACCTTTTGAAGATATGCAACGGATATTCCGGATGCGTTTGGTGGGACTGCTCCCGTCGAACGCGAAGATAAATTCTGCCAAGACCTCGCTGAGCGCGCTCTCCGGACGGGCATTAAAGATGACCACCGGCTCCCCTTTTAATAGTGTCGTTTCTACGTAACTATTTACATTGCAATAAGTTGAGCAGAAATTAATGGGGATATGAGGGCCGTCCCAGATCGTCTTGAAGGTGCCGTCGATGAAGAAACGCGACTTGTCCTCGAGGTCAAACCTCAGATAATGGACGTCCTGGACGAGATGATTAATTTCTGTAACTATCTCATTTTTAACGAGTTGCAACGAATTAAATGTCTGGATGAAACGCGCCAGCAGCCCCTTGGATACGCGCTTTCCCAGGATCTGCCAGATCTCGTCTTTTTCGTAGTCCGCGACCTTCGTCAGGTCCACGGTGTAGATGACCTTGGCGAGGATCCAGGCCAAGACAATGTCGCGGAGGTTGCGCTCGGTGAGACGGATCGACGGGAAAGACCTGCGGAAACAAGCTGCGACCGCGCTGGAGAGACCCAGGAAGGCGTCAGCGCCCAAGAAAAGAAAATAGCCCGCCCAGTGGCTGCTGACACGGAGCAGGCTTCTTCCAGATACCCTTCTGCCTTTTGGCGAACTAAGACCGCATTTTTTCAAAATCGCTGAGATGCTCGATTTTGAAACTTTGATGCCTAATTTGCTTGATAATTGACTTGATATTTGCCTGACTGAAGTCCTATTGTTCTTTCTTTTAATCGCCTTGACAGCTAGAACAATGTCTTTTGATATTTTGGACATTTCAGTGTCCTAACATGCTTAATTCCTTTTGATTTCCAACTAAATAGTAGCATATTTGGACATTGATTTCAAGCTTGTTTCTCGAATTTAAGGAGTGCAGATGCCAGTCCTGCCTTGTCCCTGGTTGCCCCTCCCTTTAGTTCCAGGACATGCCTGGCCCTCCCCAAGCAAAAGCTCATCCTGGAGGGACCCATATCTGATACTACCTTGACCACCCTGAGCTCCTTATCCAGGTACAGCAGGTCGATGGGAAACTTCATGAAAAAGGTATGTACAGAGTCGCAGCGGGTGATCAGGAGCCCCTCATCCAGGGCCATGTCATCCCTGCCCAGTAGGCCCTTGGTCCTGGTCTTCAGGGTGTCCGCCACCCTGACCCTGACAGCGATGACCGCCCCGGTCGCGGCATTGGTGACCTTGTATACAACCCCGCTCTCCAACTCCATCGCTCCTCCATCCCTGTCCCAAAAGGGACCAGCCCCCGCCACCCCAAAAAGGAAACAGGCTACTTTTCCCCCTCAGGGAGAAAAGTAGCCTGTCCCCTTTTTTGCCTCCCGTTTTAGAAAATTTGGTGCCGGGAAAGGGGCTCGAACCCTTACGCCTTGCGGCATACGCCCCTCAAACGTATGTGTCTGCCAATTCCACCATCCCGGCATAGGGGAAATTGTACCCTCGCCCCGTCTTCTTTGCAATAGATTTTTTAATAAGGGAAAACACGGATGGCGCGGTCAGGGCGGGACGGACACTTGTTCTGGCAGATGCCGCAGCCGACGCAGAGATTCGGGTCCACGACCGGGGCGCCGACAACGACGCCGGACGGTCCACGGTGCTCGACGACTTTGATGGCCTTCTCGGCAACGGGGCAGTGTTCTTCACAGACGAGGCACTCCTGGCCGTGCGCCCAGGCGATGCAGAGGGAGCGGTCGACGACCGCCAGGCCCAGGCGCGTCCGCTTCTTCTGCTCGACGTCCAGACGGCGCAGGGCGCCGGTGGGGCATACTTCGCCGCAGAGGGTGCACAGGTACTCACAGTAGCCGATCTCGGGGACCAGCCGGGGCGTCCATAACCCCTCGAGCCCCTCTTCAAGCATCAACGGCTGAAGGCCGTTTGTGGGGCAGACCTTCATGCAGTTGCCGCAGCGCACGCAGCGGTCCAGGAACGCCTCCTCGCCTGAAGCGCCCGGAGGCCGGATGATGCCGGACCCTGCCGGCGTGCCGGCAGGTGGCGACGCAGCCGCGAAGACCCTGCGGCCGAGCGCTGCCAGGGAAAGCCCCAGCAATAATAAAAAGCTCCGGCGGGAGATCCCGGTCCTGTGCTCCGGCTCCTTCTCGCGGAGGCGCGGGACGATGCCGAAACGTGTCGCGTGCTGGGGACAGTCATAGACACAGTCCATGCAGAGGATGCACTCGCCCTTATCATAGGTCATGTCCTCGCGGATCGCGCCCATGCGGCAGCGGGGGATGCACAAGGTGCAGTGCCTGCAGATGTCGACGAGCCGGCGCATCCAGGCTGCCTTGGCGGCGAGCGCGTAGAGCGCGCCCAGGGGGCAGACGCAGCGGCACCAGAAACGCGGGGCCAGCGCACTGGAGCCGATGATCAGCGCAAAGAACAAGAACAGGCCGCCAGCGTGCGCAAAAAAATGGGGCTGGATCCCCAAAAACGACTCCTTGAGCCAGCGGTACGCGTCGATCAGGGTCTCGCGCATGCCCAGCGTTGTCATAGCAAAGACAAAAACGCTGTCCAGCGCCTGGGTGGCCGCCGGGATCAGGTTGAGCGACACGAACCGCGCCATGATCACCATGGGGTCAAGGACCCAGGCGGCCTGGATGCCGGCGAGCCCTGCGATAAAGACCAAAAAGAGGATGCCGAATTTGATGAGCCGGGCCTTGCCGGTCCGCATGCTGCGACCCCAGCGATCGCGCCGCGCGAGCCGCGCCGTGATGTCGATCATCGTGCCCAGGGGGCAGACCCACCCGCAGAAGAACCGGCCGAAGAGAAGCGTCAAGACGATCATGGCCAGCCCTGCCGAGAGGCCGGCCAGCATGATCCGGCCGCTCAAGGCCGTCATCACCATGACGAGGGGATTGATCTTGAAGAACGTCTCAGGGGGCAGGAGACCTGTAAGCGGGTACGTCGTGGACCAAAGGATATAGATGAAGAGGACGAGGAAGAAAAGCTGAAAGACCCTGCGGATACGGACGAGCTTCTTCATGTCTCTATGCCACGTGCGCGATGTCGGCGCGGGCCAGGTCGCTTAAACCGAACCTGCGCGCCTTCGCAGCGACAAGGTTGGGCAGCTCTCCGGGGTCCACGCCCACCAGCGAACAGGCGTACGCGTCCGCCAGCACGGGGTCGGTCGAGGCCAGCACCGTGTCCCTGCGCTCCACGTCCGCGAGGTTCCCCCCTTGGGGACCGTTGCGCAAGAGGACGCGCGTCGCGTCCACCACCGTGAGCTCCGGGCTGATGAAATCGGTCAGGTCCACGAGCTTGCGGCCGATGCCCTGGTGTATGGTGCCGCGCGACCCCGTGCACACGCCCATCAGGTTCTTCATCGCAATGGTCAACCGCGTCAGCCCGTGGTGCTTCAAAACGGGCACATTAATAAAGGTATCGCACGCGACCGCGTCGCGCACGATCGGCCAGCCCTCCATCGGGCTCTCGTACGCAAAGCGCGCCTTGACCGCGTCCCAATCGTTGGTGAAATACACCGAGGCGCCGTGCGCCTCGGCCGCCTCCCGGATGCCGCTGTTGTCATAGCAGCGCCGTGCGTCGTTGCACGTGGCGTCAAAAACGTTCACGCGGCCGGCCCCGGCGCCCAGGCACAAATCGATGAGCGCCGCGACCACCTCCGGGTGCGTATTGGCCGCCTGCGCCGGCGTGCGGTCCCACCCGATATTGGGCTTGATGACGACCGTGGCGCCCTTGCTGACGAACCGGCCCATCCCGCCCAAGGCCTCCACGGCCTTGACCGTCGTCGCATACGGGTCCGCGCCCTCTGCCACGACGAGATCGTGATCGCCCCGGATGCCCTTTTTGGGCCGCGCGTTCGTCTCCCCGGCGCGCGCATGCCGGCCGGCCAGCGACCACGCCGGCAGCGTCACCGCCAGCGCCCCCAGCAGCTTCAGGAAGCCCCTGCGCGTCACCCTCCGGTTGAAAAACGACTGTGGCTGCTCCATAGCTTCCCCCAAGCTGAGACAATGTGAGACAATGAGCCAGGCTCTTTGTCTCAAATTTGAACCGCGAATTTGAGACAAAGAGCCTGGCTGTTTGTCTCATTTTTATTATAGCATGAGACAGGTATTTACAATATTTGCGATTCTGATATATTATGATTTAATGACGCAAGGCAAAGGTCCCCTGACAAAGGCCGTTCTCGTTGCGCTCCTCGTCGCGTGGCTCTGCGTGCCGGCGGCGCGGGGCGCGGAGCTGGTCCAGCTCGGCCATGTCGAGCTCTACACCGCCTACTCCGAGATCAAGGGCGGCGCAGACGACCTGGGCACCGACCTCTCCGGTTATTATTCGCCCGCCATCAAGTTCGACGACACGCTCTTCCTCATCCCGCTCTACAGCGTGCATTTCAACCGCGTCGAGCAGTTCATGCCCGAAGAAGAGGGCAACGTCTTTTACAACACCTACATGGTCCACGACCTGAACCTCGCCCTGCGCAAGGAGTTCAAGCCGGGTTGGTTCTGGAAGATCGGCGCCCTGGGGACGTGGAACTTCGTGAAGGCGTCGCATGAGGAAAAGTGGGGCAGGGGACTCTATGACTACCAAGACGCCGGCGCCGGCGCCGAGATCAAACACCAGGTGCGCAAGGAGGAGGCGGTCGCCACGTACCTCGCGGCCTTCGAGTATTACCGGCGCCAGTACCCGAACTTCGCGACGCTCATCTCTATCGCGACCGTCGTGCCGCCGGAGCGCCGCGAAAAGGACTACGACGCCTACAAGGTGAAGTTCCGCGCCGAAGGGGTGAACGCCGGCGGCCTGCGCGGGTACCTGGAAAGCCGCACCACCTACAAGCTCTTCCTGGACAAACACCTGATCCGGGAAGACGGGACGCTCGATCTGGGAGAGCAAAGAACAGACTATATGATCGAGCTGGACGGCGGGTTCTCAACGCCCATCGCCCTGCCGTGGGAGGGCTTCTCTTTCTCCTTCGACACCAACTACACCCACAACTTCAGCGACCTGGCCTTCTACGACGACCGCAACACCGTGCCGCCGAACGACGACGTCTACACCCCGCGCTATTATGGTTACGACAGCTTCACCGTGACCCCGGCCCTCGAATACCGGCGGGCCCTGGGCGATGAAAAAATCCTGCGCTTCCGCTTAGGCTGCGGCTACATGCACCGCACCTACTCCCACCGCAAGGCGCAGATCGCGGTGAGCGGCACTTACATGTCCAAGGAACAAAGGGACCGGGAATACGAGTATTTCGCGCTCCTCTCGATCCCCATCCTGAAAAAGCTCTCCTGGGTGACGAAATACTCCTGGGTCACGGCCCGCTCCAACCAGAAATTCGAGACATATTACCGCTATAATTACGACTACCAGTCCATCAAGTCAGGGATCTCGTGGGACTTTTAAGGTAGGCTGTTACGGGGTCTTTCGGGCAGGTCCGCCTGCCCGCTGGCAGGACAGGCGCCGCCGGCACATGGCCGGCGGTTTTTATTTTACCACGTCAGCTCTTCTTCCCACTGCGGCGTGCCGCGCCAGGTCAGGCTGTGGAGCGGAAGGTAGAGGTACTCCCAGTTGACGGCGCCGAAGTGGACGTGCATCTCGATGGTGTTTGCGCCGATGTTCACGAAACCGGGCAGATTGACGGCCAGGACATCAAAAGGATTGTTGAAAGAAAAGACCCCGCCGGTCTGGACGCCGGCATCATCGATGATGCGGACATCGACTGAAAAAAAGCCCGGCCCCGCGCTCTCATCCCATTGGAAGGTCCCCGGCTGGAGGATCCCTGAATTTCCAGCCTGGGTGAGGCTATACGTCCCGGGCAAAAAGGCGCCACCGTCGAAGCTCGCCGAATCCGCGACGGTCTGCGTCCATGACGTACCAAACACAGGCGGGCCAAAGACACGCTGCGCCTCCAGCTTGTTGGGCGATCCGTGCCACTCAAACCCCACGAGCATCTGCGTCGGATAGACCGCCGGCGCCGTCAGGCCATAATTGGGACCCGTATGCAGGAACGCGTCCCAGGCCATGGCCCTGATCTCTTGAGAGGTTATGCCGTCCAAGGAACCGCTGAAGGTCGTCTCCCAGTGCATGATGCTGAGCTGGGCGCTCGTCCGGTACGTAAGCGCCGAGACGACGATCTTATTGGGGGCCGGCCGGAAGATGTGCTGCTCAAGGCGCACCCAATTCCCCGAACTGTCGAGCAGCACTTTATGCCTCTGAGCGTCGGAGATGCGGTCCATGATATAGTCCTTCTGGCGCTCGACGGCATCCGCCAGCATCGTGGTGATCTCCGCGCGCAGGCCCGCGACCGTGGCGATCTTGTTGTAACGATCGCCGCGGATGTTCGTCCGCAATTCGTTGATGGCGTTGTCGATCGGGTCCACGTCGTCCAGGTCGAGGACGGTCGTCGGGTCGCTGTCCGTATCGGGGACAAGGGGGTCCGTACCGTGCAGCTGGATCTCTTCCCAGTCGGTCAAGCCGTCGCCATCCGTATCCCTGCCCTGTATCAAGGTCCCGTGGGCGATCTCGTCGATATCGGAGAGGTAGTCGTTGTCATCGTCCGGATCGTTGTTGTCCGAGATGCCGTCGGCGTCGAAATCGCCGTCCACGCAAGGGGGTTTGCTGATGTAATCGGTCTTGGCCGACTCCTGCGTCTCGGCGCGCTCGTCGACCGTGCCCGTCGAGCTGTCTGCCGCCGCGTCCGCCAAGACGACCTGTTCGCCCGGCGGCTCTACGGCACCCTCTTCGGCCGGCGGCTCGGGCTCCCAGCCCTCCTGCATCTCCGCGAGCTCTTCGGGCGTCGGCGGCTCGGGCTCGGTGATATTCCCGGACTTATCCGCCTTCGTCGCCATGCCCGGCGGCAGCTCCCGCTCCTGCCCGGAGACGGGGCTGCGCAGGAAGACGTTGCCGCGCTCCACGAAGACGTCGGCAAAGCCCGGGCGCGCGTTCAGATACAGGACCGTGCCGCGCACCCCGCAGACGACGACGGGCGTGCGGATCTCGAACTTTTTGAGACTCCCGCTATTATCGATCTGCGCCTTGAGGCGGGCCTTGGTGGTCTTGAAGACGGCGTCGACCTTTTTGGTCTTTGCGTCGCGCGACAACGCCTCAACGATCACGAGCGACTCTTTTTTGATATAAAGGACGTTGCCGTCGGCGAACGCGATCTTCACCTGGCCGTCCTTGCCCGTCTTGATGGAGTCGCCCTCGGCCACCTGGCGGCCTGCCGCGGCGTTCTCCCAGAAGAGGGCCTTGACGCGCCGGATCTTGACCGCGCCGCTGACCGCCGTGATCCTTGCGGTCATGCCGGCGGCCCGCGGGGAACCGCCCGTCGCCGCCATCTCATCGAGCATCTGCGTCACCACGGCAGGGGGCGTTGCCGGCGCTGCCGCCGGCTGCGCCTCGACAAAAGAGCGCGATCCGCCGAAGCCGATCGCGCCCATGACGACAAGGATGAAAACCGCCTTATCTTTCGCGCTCATGACAACATTATAATTTTCCTGACCCGCCCTTGCAAGCCCGATTATGCCATTGTGGCATAAAAACATGGCAAAACAGACCAGGTCATTTTTGCCACTGTTACTGCCACGTTCTGCGGGCGAGCCAGCAGGACCAGATGCTCAGCTCGTAGAGGGCGACCATGGGCAGAGCCAAAAAGAGCATGTTCACGACGTCGGTCGTGGGCGTGATGACGGCGGCCAGGACGAAGATAACGACGAGGGCGGGGCCGTAGCGGCGGCGCAGCCAGGCGGGCCGCGCCACGCCCAGGCGCCCCAAAAAGAACATGACGACCGGCATCTGAAAGACAAGACCGCAGGCGAGGATAAAGCCCGTCACGAACGAGACGTAGCGCGAGGCGGACAGGAGCGGCACGAGCGTGTCGGTGGCCAGGCCCAGCAGGAAACGCAGGGCCGCCGGCAGGAGGACGAAATAGGCAAAGCTGCCGCCCAGGAAAAAGACCGCGGTGGACGCGACGACGAACAGGGCCGCGGAGCGCTTGACGCGGCGGCTGACCGCCGGCGCCACGAAAAGCCAGAGCTGCCAAAGGATGACGGGCGCGGCGAGGAAGACGCCGCAGAAGAGACCGATGCGGACCAGGACGAGGAGCGCCTCTTCGGGGCCGAAGAAGGCGAGTTGTTCGACGCAGGCGGCGGGGCGCTTGAGGAAGCCCAGGACCGCCGTCGCGAAAGGAAAACACGCGGCGCTCGCGACGACGAGCGTCAAAAGACAGATGAGAAGGCGCCGGCGGAGCTCTTCGAGGTGCTCCAGGAACGGCCGAGACAGGTCCATGAGGACAAGAGAGGATAGAAGGGTTACGCCTTGTTCTCGCTGTCCGTCTTCGAGGCGTCGTCGGAGTCTTCGTGGACCGACTTCTTGAACTCCTTTATGGTCTTGCCCAGCGCCCGGCCGATCTCAGGCAGCTTGGCAGCGCCGAAGACCAAGAGACACAGAAGCAGAACGAGGAGGAGTTCCTGGGTGCCCATACCTAATATACGCATCTTCCCTCCGGTTTGCCTCATTATAACACCGCAGGGAGACACGCTCAAAAAATAAATCGGGCAGGGGGCCTGCGTCGAAGGATCCGTGAACGTCCTATCCTGCCAAGCCGCCGAAGAGCCAGCCGCAGAAGGTCGCCATCACGACGACGAGCGAGACATAGACGAGCGTCTTCTTCGTGCCGATGACACCCCGGATGACGAGCATGTTCGGCAGGCTCAGCGCCGGCCCGGCGAGAAGGAGCGCCAGGGCAGGACCTTTTCCCATGCCGGCGCCGATCAGGCCCTGGAGGATCGGGACCTCGGTCAGGGTCGCGAAGTACATGAAGGCCCCGACAAAGGACGCCAGAAAGTTCGCGGCCAGGCCGTTGCCGCCGACCCAGGAGGCCACCCACCCCGAGGGGACCAGGCCTTCGTGCCCGGGCCGGCCCAGGAGGAACCCCGAAACGAGGACGCCGATCAAGAGGAGCGGCAGGATCTGCTTGGCGAAACGCCACGTCTCGGCCGCCCACGCCTTAAGCTCGGACCCGGTGAACCAGCTACGCAACATCAGAAGGAGCGCCGCACCCAAGGCCGCCGTCACCCACCATTTGATGTCATAAACGACGGCCCACGCCCCTGTCTCTGCCTCCGGCGGCCGGCCCCAGTTCATGAAGACGAGAAGCGCGACCATCACGAAGAAGTAGGACGCGGTCTTTCCCAGCGGCCGGGCGTCGGTCTCCTTGAAAAAGTCCAGCTCCCCCTCGGCGTGCCGCGCACGCTCTTCTCTCAGAAAGATGACGTGCATCAGAAGGCCGATGACGACGCTGAAGACGACGGCGCCGACGGCGCGCGCCAGACCTATCTGCCACCCGAGGACCCGCGCCGTCAGGACGATGGCCAGGACGTTGATGGCCGGCCCCGAATAGAGGAAAGCGACGGCCGGCCCCAGGCCCGCGCCCCGACGGTAAATGCCCGAAAAGAGCGGCAGGACCGTGCACGAGCACACAGCGAGGATCGCGCCCGAGACCGACGCCACGCTGTACGCGAGCGCCTTATGCGCCTTCGCGCCGAAGTACGCGACGACCGCCGCGCGACTGATAAAAATGCAGACCGCGCCCGCGATGAAAAAAGCCGGCACGAGACACAAAAGGACGTGCTCGCGCGCGTACGCGCGCACCAGCGCGAACGCCTCGTAAAACGGCCCGGCGCAGCGCAAAGACTCAATGGGGAAGAAAAAGCACGCCAGAAACGCGCCGGCGACCAGGATGAATCTTTTCAGCTCTTTCATGGCGGGGCGAAGAAGACAATGGCCAGAGGCGGCAGGGTCATAGAGAGCGAATGGTCGTAGCGGCCGTAGAAGGAGACCGGCGCGGCCTCGACGCTGCCGAGGTTGCCCAAGCCGGCCCCGCCATACGTCGAAGCGTCGCTGTTCAGGATCTCCCGCCATACCCCGCCGCAGGGGACCCCCACGCGGTAGTCGCGCTGCGGCACGGGGGTGAAGTTACAGACGGCGAGCAGGACGTCCTTGGGGTCGCGGCCCCGGCGCAGGAAGCTGATGACGCTCCTGTCGGCATCGTGGAAATCCACCCACTCAAAGCCGCCCCGTTCAAAATCGCGCGCCCAGAGGGCCGGGGTCGCGCGGTAGACACGGTTCAGGTCGTCGAGCCAATGTTTCAACCCGCCGTGCGGCGCCTGCCGCAGGAGGTGCCAGTCGAGGCTCTTGTCGTGGTCCCACTCGTCCCACTGTCCGATCTCCGCGCCCATGAAGAGGAGTTTCTTGCCGGGGTGGCCGTACATGTAACCCAGCAAGAGGCGCAGGTTCGCGAACTTCTGCCAGGCGTCGCCGGGCATCTTGTTGAGCATCGACCCCTTGCCGTAGACGACCTCGTCGTGGGAGAAGGGCAGGACGAAATTCTCGTAAAAGGCGTACCAGAGGCTGAAGGTCAGCTCGCTCTGGTGGTACTTGCGATAGACAGGGTCCTTGCCCGCATACGCGAGCGTGTCGTGCATCCACCCCATGTTCCACTTGAAGCCGAAGCCCAGGCCCCCCAGGTACAGCGGCCAGGAGACGCCCGGCCACGCCGTCGACTCCTCGGCAAAGGTCTGGACGTCCGGATACTCCTTGTAGACGGTCTCGTTGAGGCGCCGCAGGAGATCGACCGCCTCGATGTTCTCCCGGCCGCCGAAGCGGTTCGGCTCCCACTCCCCTTCCTTGCGCGAGTAGTCGAGATAAAGCATCGAGGCGACCCCGTCCACGCGCAGGCCGTCCGCGTGGTACTTATCGAGCCAGAAGAGGGCGCTGGAGATCAGGAAGTTGCGCACCTCGTTGCGGCCGCAGTTGAAGATGAAGCTCTTCCAGTCGGGCTGGAAGCCCTTGCGCGGGTCCGCGTGCTCGTAGAGGTGCGTGCCGTCGAAGAAGATGATGCCGTGCTCGTCCGACGGGAAGTGCGACGGCACCCAGTCGAGGATGACCCCGATGCCGCGCCGGTGGAGATGATCGACGAGGTACATGAAGTCTTCGGGCGTGCCGTAGCGGCTCGTCGGCGCGAAATAGCCTATCGACTGGTACCCCCACGACCCGTAGAACGGGTGCTCCATCACGGGCAGGAACTCGACGTGCGTGAAGCCGGTCTCGGTGACGTGGTCCGCCAACAGCGGCGCCATTTCGCGGTACGTGAGGAAACGGTTGCCCTCCTCCGGCTTGCGGCGCCACGACCCCAGGTGCACCTCGTAGATAGACATGGGCGCGGCCAGGCCGTTCTTCGCCCCGCGCTCCTTCATCCACGCGGCGTCGTTCCACGCATAGTCCAGCTTCCAGATGCGCGTCGCCGTGCGCGGGGAGACCTCCCAACTGAGCCCCATCGGGTCGCCCTTGTCCACCTTGTAGCCGTTGACCTTGGACTCGATGTGGTACTTGTAGAGCATCCCGTGCCGGGCAGCCGGGACAAAGCCCTCCCAGATACCCGAGCCGTCCCAGCGGCCGGCCAGCGCGTGCGCTCCGGGATCCCAGGCGTTAAAGTCGCCGACCACGGTCACGCGCTCGGCATTGGGCGCCCACACGGCAAAATACGTCCCCTCCGCGCCGTGGACGGTCATCGGATGGCTGCCCAGCTTCTCATATGTCCGGAAGTGGTTGCCCTCCTTGAAGAGGTAGACGTCCTGCTCGCCCCACAGCGTCACATCGTGCGTCACGCCCTGCTCCATGCCTGTTCCTCGCCTGTCTGTCCTATTTCTTGAATAATAATAATTAGTGTCGTTTCTGCCTAACTGATTGCTATGCAAAGAGATATATCTAAATTAGGCGATTGCATGCTTTAAGGAACAAGCTGTAATGCGATACCTGCGTTTTTGGGCAGATTTAAATAGCTGAATTTATTTGTATCTCTTCTTATATCAATTGGTTATGCAGAAACGACACTGTTTTTTTATTTTTGGGAGACACTGAAGTGCTCCTTCAGGATGTACTGGATGCCTTTGACGGGGATGACGATCCACTCGGGCCGGTTGTTGAGCTCGTAGCCGAGCTCATAGACCGCTTTCTCCAATATGAAGGCGCGCAGGAGGTCGTTGAACTCGTCGCGGGCCTTTGGCACGAAGGCCGCCGCGCCCGCGGTCTCGACGTAAGCGCGCAGGAAGGCATTGCCCACGGCGCACGCCCAGAAATCGGCCCACGGCATGAGCCGCGCGACGTCCTCCGGCTGGGTCACGGCCTTCAAAAAGAAGGTCGCGTACGCGGCATAATGGAAGGAGCGCAGCATCCCCGCCACGTCGCGCAGGGCCGAGCGCTTGAGCCGGCGTTCGCTTAAGGGCCGCGCGGGCTCGCCTTCGAAGTCGATGATGTAAAAATCCTTCCCCGTGAAGAGCGCCTGGCCGAGGTGGTAATCGCCGTGGATGCGGATCTTCATGGCCGAGAACTTGCGCGTGAGGATCTTCTGGAAGTTCGCGTTGATGCGCCCCTCCGCTTCCAGGACGGCCTTCGCGTCCTCGCGGACCGAGGCCGGCAGCGTCTTCGCCTTGCCGGCGAGCGTCTGCATCACGCGGCGCGTCAGGCCTGTCATCGATTCGTAGACCGCGCGCTGGTAGAGCTTGGAGAAGGCCTCCGGAGCGAAGTCCGCGGCGGACGAAGAGGCCATCGCCAGATGGAATTCGCCCGTGCGCCGGCCCAGGAGCTGGATCATCTCAAGGAAGACGGTGCCCAGGCTCTCCTTGAGCGGGTCGAACGACGCCGCCTCGCCGGCGTCGAAGAGGCCGACCCCCTCGACGGGGCATCCCTCGCTCGGGACGCGGCCCAGGATCTGCTCGAAGAACTTCTTCACGTTCTCGAGCGCGTAGGACCAGGCATCGGTCTCGCTGGCGACAAAACCCTCGAGGAGCCCCAGGGAGATCGGTTCACGCGTAAGCCCCTGTATCTCGAGGGCCCCGGCGAACGGCGGGATGCGGTCAAAACTCGTCTTTTCCGTCAGGAAACGCTCGACTTCAAAGTCCGGGTTCATCCCCGGCTCCAGGCGCCGGTAAAGCTTCAAGAAGAGACGGTCGCCGTAAAAGATCGCGGTGTTGCTCTGCTCGGCCTTGCCGAGGCGGGACGGGATGCCGTCTTGGACGTCGCCCAAAAGCTCTTTGAACCTGCGTCCGGGCAAGGCGATGATCTGGGCGCGGCGACCTTTGATCCTCCGGCGCCTGACCATCTGCTCCAGGAGCATCTTGTGAAAGCCCTCGTCGTGGACCGCGTCGTATAAAAGACCATCCTTCTCCTCGATGCGGGCGCGCGCCACCACGGCCTGGGGGCTGTCCTTGGCCACGCTCAGCGCCTTCTCATCCGTCGCAAAGGCCAACGGCACGACGTAGTGGTCGTGCGTGCCCTCGGCATACGCGACCTCGAAGAACAACAGGTGCGCGGTGCGGCCGTCGTAGCGCAGGGGGAAGTCTTCGATGATCTTGATCCGGCGCAGGCTCCGGGCCTTGCCGCCGAACCAGCGGCATCCTTTAAGGTAACTGGGCAGCACATCTTCAAGCGTCTGGACATCCGCGTCGCGCAGCGGCACCCAGGACTTCTTGAACGCGCACTCGGGCAGCGCCATTTCCTCTTTGGAGGCGGCCGCCGCCTTTTGCTTGCGCAGGACAAACCAAAAATAATCGTGAAAACCCAGCGTCAGGGCGTACGGCGTCTTGCGCACGGCGGGGAAGCGGTTGCCGGAGAAGACCTCTTCGGGGACATGACCGGCGTATCGTGCCAGGTCCAGGCGCACCGCCTGGGAGAAACGCGAGAGGTTCACGACGACGAGCACGGTCTCCTCTTCGTGGGTCCGCGTGAACGAGAGGACCTTGTGGTTATCAGACCCCACGAACTCGATGCCGCCCAGGCACAGGGCCTTGAGCTTCCGGCGCATCCCCAGGACGCGCCGGATCCACCACAAAAACGAGGTGAGATTCGCCTCCTGGTTCTCGACGTTGACCGCCTCAAAGTGGTACTCCGACTCGACGATGACCGGCAAAAAAAGCTTCTGCGCCGGCGCCTTGGAGAAGCCGGCGTTGCGGTCCGGGCTCCACTGCATGGGCGTGCGCACGCCGTCGCGGTCGCCGAGGTAGTAGTTGTCGCCCATGCCGATCTCATCGCCGTAGTAGATGACCGGGGTGCCCGGCAAGGACAGCAGGAGTATCTTCATCAATTCCATCCGGCGGCGGTTGTTGTCCAGGAGCGGGGCGAGCCGGCGCCGGATCCCCAGGTTGATGCGCGCGCGCTGGTCCTCGGCAAAGGCGCGGTACATGTAATCGCGCTCTTCGTCCGTGACCATCTCGAGGGTCAGCTCGTCGTGGTTGCGCAGGAACATCGCCCACTGGCAGGTCTCGGGGATGGCCGGCGTCTGCTGGAGGATGTCGATCAAGGGGAAACGGTCCTCCATCCACAGCGACATGAACAGACGCGGCATCACCGGGAAATGGAAGGCCATGTGGCACTCGTCCCCCTTGCCGAAGTAGGCCGCCGCGTCCTCGGGCCACTGGTTGGCCTCGCACAGGAGCATGCGGTTCTTGAAGCGGTTGTCGACGTGGGCGCGCAGTTTTTTCAAAAAGGCGTGCGTCGCCGGCAGGTTCTCGCAGTTCGTCCCCTCCTCCTCGAAAAGGTACGGCACGGCGTCCAGGCGCAGCCCGTCGACCCCCATCCCGAGCCAGAAGTCCATGACGCGCAAGATCTCCCTTTGGACGAACTTGCTCTCGAAGTTGAGGTCCGGCTGATGGGAGTAGAAACGGTGCCAGTAGTACGCCTTGGCCTCGGCGTCCCACGTCCAGTTGGAGGCCTCGAAGTCCTTGAAGATGACGCGGGCATCCGCGTACTTCTTGACGGTGTCGCTCCAGACGTAAAAGTCGCGCCAGGCGGAACCGGGCTTGGCCTGGCGCGCCCGCTGGAACCAGAGGTGCTGGTCCGAGGTGTGGTTGATGACGAGCTCGGTGATGACGCGGATGCCCCGGCGGTGCGCGGCGCGCAGGAACTCCTTGAAGTCGGCGAGCGTGCCGTAGTCGGGATTGATGCCCGTGTAGTCGGCTATGTCGTAGCCGTCGTCGCGCAGCGGCGACGGATAGAAGGGCAGGAGCCACACCGCGGTCACGCCGAGCGCCTGGAGGTGGCCGAGCTTGGCGATGAGCCCCTGGAAGTCGCCGATGCCGTCGCCGTTCATGTCGCAGAACGACTTGACGTGCAGTTCGTAGATGATGGCCTTCTTGTACCAGAGCGGATCGTCTTCCAGGCGCAAGTCCCGTGCGCTCATCATGGCCTCGCTGTTTTTTCTCCGCCGTACTGCCGGCGGTGCAGACGCAGGATGTGGGCCGGCGCGGCCTGCGGGTCAAGCTCCACGTAGTTGCGGCCGCCCTGCCAGACGTACTCCGCACCGCTCAGGAGGTCGTGGACGGGGTACGGCTGGCGCGCGTCGATGCCCAGGCGGTCCAGCGGCACCTCGAGCCAGCCGGCCTGCGTGTGGAACGGGTCCAGGTTCACGACGACGAGGATGATGTTCTTCAGGTCGTGCGTCGTCTTCATGTAGGCGATGAGGTTGTCGTTGGCGATGTTGCAGAAGCTCAAGTTGCGCGTCGCATGCAGGGCGGGGTTCTGCCTGCGGATGCTGTTGACGCGCGCCATGAGGCCGCGGATGTTGCCCGGCGCCTCAAGGTCCCAGTCCTTTATCTCGTACTTCTCGGAGTCCGCGTACTCCTCGCGGCCGGGCAGGGGCTTGTTGACGCACAGCTCGTACGCCGGGCCGTAGACGCCGTAGTTCGAGGAGAGCGTCGCGGCCAGGACGAGGCGCGCCCCGAACATCGGCCGGCCGCCCTCCTGCAGGTGCGGGGCCAGGATGTCCGGCGTGTTGGGCCAGAAGTGCGGCCTGAAAAACTCGGCGGCCTCGGTCTGTGTCAGCTCCGTCATGTACTCGGTCAACTCTCTCTTCGTGGTGCGCCAGGTGAAGTAGGTATAGGAGTACGAAAAGCCGAGCTTGGCCAGGCGGTACATCACCTTCGGCCGCGTGAAGGCCTCGGCGAGAAAGAGGACGTCGGGGTGCTTCGCGCGGACCTCTTCGATCAATTCCTGCCAGAACGCGAAGGGCTTGGTGTGCGGGTTGTCCACGCGCAAGAGGCGCACGCCCTGCCCGATCCAGAAAAAGACGATGCCCTTCATCTCCTCCCACAGGGCCTTTTCGTCCTTCGTCTCGAAGTCAAAGGGGACGATGTCCTCGTATTTTTTGGGCGGGTTCTCCGCGAACTGGATCTTCCCGTCGGGCCGCCACCGGAACCAGCCGGGGTGCTGCGCGACGTACGGATGGTCCGGCGAGCACTGAAGCGCCAGGTCCAGCGCCACCTCGAGGCCGTGTTCCCCGGCCTTTTCCAGAAAACGCCTGAAATCGGCGAGCGTGCCGAGCTGCGGGTGGACGGCCTTGTGGCCGCCCTCCTTGGAGCCGATGGCCCAGGGGCTGCCGGGATCCTCGGGCCTGCACGTCAGGACATTGTTCCTGCCCTTGCGGTTCGTGGTGCCGATCGGATGGATGGGCGGCAGGTAGACGACGTCAAAACCCAGACGCGCGATGTCGGCGAGCCGCTTCTCGCAGTCCCTGAAGGTGCCATGGGCGCTGCCGGGGCCTGTGGAGCGCGGGAAGAGCTCATACCAGGCGCTGAAGAGCGCCTCGGCCCTGTCCACGCGCACCTCGAGCTCTCTGTCGTAATCCGCGACCTCTTTCTCGTCGGGGAACAGGCGCGCCAGGCGGGGCAGGTCCGGATGGAGCGCCCACGCGAGGCGCTCCTTGGCGGGCGTCCCTTCGCTCAGGCGTCCTAGCCACTCCTGGAACGCCTGGGCGTAATCGCCGCGCGCCTTTTTGATGAGCCCCTTCAACAGACCGCGTCCGATCTCGAGATCGAAGGCGACATCCTGGCCGGCGGCGTTCTTTTTGCTCAGATCGTCCTGCCACGTCTGCACGCGGTCGAGCCACGCCTGAACGGTATAAAAGTACGTCCCCGTTTCATCGACACTGAACTCGGCCTGCCATTCATCATTGCCCAGGAGCGTCATGGCTACCGGACGCCAGGTCTGCTCAGGAGCCTTGCGATAGAGGAGCCGCGCGGCGAGGGATTCGTGGCCGTCCGCGTAGATGTGAGCGCGCACCACGACCTTCTCTGCCGGCACGCGCTTGATGGGAAAGGCCCCGTTATTTATCTGAGGCTTAACTACTTCCACCACAACACGTTTGGGAGACGGCAGGGCCGCTTTTTGCCCGCTCATCCGGGCTTTTTTCGCCTTGTTTTTGCTCGTTCTCTTAGCCATGGTCTTGGAATACCTATTATACACGAAATAGGCTGTTAAGCAAAATATACAAGGATCTGAGAGGGTGACGGGCGGGCTAAGCGGGACCGCGGGCTTTGCGCAGGCGAAGGGCCTCGCCCAGGCCCGTGATGTCCCCTTTCGAATAAGGCATGGTGCGCGTGATGAGGATCTCCTCGATGTTCGCGCCGATCCCGACGATGAACATCGGCACGAAAAACAAGGTGATGTCAAAAGCGAAGAGGAACGCCAGCGAGACGAAGAGCATGATGGCCCACGCCTTGGAAGCGTAGGTGTGGTAGCTGGTCATGCGCCTGAACTTGATGAGGGAAAACCCCCAGGAGGCGAATTGAAGGCCCAGGAGGACGGCCAGCCAGCATATATTTCCTTTGATGACGGCGGGATAGAGAAACCAGACACAGACCCCTGCCCCGCCGTAAAGGGCGATGTCGGCATAGCCGTCCAGCGCGCAGCCGAGCTGAGATGTGGCCTTCAGCGCGCGCGCCACCGCGCCGTCCAGCGCGTCGCTGAGGCCTGCGAAGAAAAAGAGCGGCACGAAGAGCCGCGACGGGGCGCCGTCAAGGGAGTCTGCGACGAGAAAGGCCGCTATGAAAAACCGCGAGATCGTGAGAGCGTTAGGCAGGTGCCGGAGGAGAGGCATGCGTCTTGGCGTTGCCGAAGACGACGCTACCGGGGACGCCGGTGAGCGCCGCCGGGGCCGCGGTGACCGTGGTAGCCGCGGCCGGAGGGCCGCCTGCCGCCGTGCTTATGCCGGGGGCCGGCAGCGGCCTCGCTGAACACCTCGGCCTGCACCGCGGGGTGCTTGGAGACCGGCAGGGTGAAACGGACCACCTTCTCGATGTCCTGCACGTCGCGCTTCTGGTCGGGCGTGGCGAACGAGATGGCGTGCCCCTTCTTGCCGGCGCGGCCCGTGCGGCCGATGCGGTGCACGTAACTGTCCGCGTCTTCGGGCACGTCGTAATTGATGACGAGCTCGATGCCCGTCACGTCGATGCCGCGCGCCGCGACGTCGGTCGCGACGAGGACCTTGTAGCGGCCGGACTTGAAGCCCTCGAGCGCCTCGCGGCGCTGGGGGAGGCTGCGGTCGGAGTGGATCTGGGCGGCGCGGTAGCGCTTGTCGAGGAGCATGCGCGCGATCTTGCGCGCGTTGTGCTTGGTGCGCGAAAAGAGCAGGACCGGGCCGTGGTACTGCTTGAGGAGCTGGACGAGGAGGCTGAACTTCGCCTCTCTCTTGACGATGAAGAGCTCGTGCGTGACCTTCTCGGCCGCCGTGCCCGAGGGCGCCACCTCGACCGAGACCGGGAGCTTCATGTGCCGGTTGGCGATCCCCATGATCTCCTTGGGCATGGTCGCGGAGAAGAGCATGGTCTGGCGCTCGCGCCGCGTGTGGCCCAGTATCTTTTCGATCTGCGGGGCAAAGCCCATGTCGAGCATGCGGTCCGCCTCGTCGAGAACGAGGACCTTGACCTCGTTCAGGACGATGTGCCACTGCTGCATGTGGTCGAGGAGGCGGCCGGGTGTCGCGACGACGATGCGCGGGTTGTTGTTGAGCGCCGCGTTCTGCGGCTCCATGGGCGCGCCGCCGATGAGGCACGCCGTGTTCAAGCCGAAGGCCTTGGCCAGCGGCTCGTACGCCTCGTGGATCTGGAGCGCCAGCTCGCGCACCGGCGCCAGGACCAGACCCATGCTGCGCCCGTCGCGCGCCAGCTGCTGGACCATGGGGATGGCAAAGGCGTGCGTCTTGCCCGTCCCCGTCTGCGCGATGCCCAAAACATCCTTGCCCTCGAGCGCGATCGGGATCGCCCTGTTCTGGATGGGGGTCGGCACCTTGAACTTTATGCGCTCGAGGACGTCGAGGATCTTGGGCGCTATCCCCAGCCCGTAAAACGTCGGCGCCTCGGCCTTCTCTTCCTGCGGATGATGTTGCATAGGACCTATTGTACCTCCATTGGACCCAAAATGTCACGAAAAAATGAGACAAAGAGCAAGGCTCATTGTCT
>CAZDLS010000008.1:0-3196 GCA_964506425.1 uncultured Planctomycetia bacterium
TTTTTTCTTAGAGCTCATTGAGCTTTTGCGTCCTGGCTTCCGAAAGCGATCTCGGCTGATGCCACCTTCTTTTCATTGACGGCGATCTCTGCTTTAAAAAGGCCCATCTTGGACATCATCTTCTGTGGGGTGATATCGATCTTAAGCTGATCGCCGGGCACGACCGGCGCGTAGAAGCGGGCCTTGACAGAGACCAAAAAAAGCAATGTGTCATTCGGGAACTTTTGGCGGTAGAGGATGATGCCGGCCTGGGCCATCGCTTCGATGAGGAGGACGCCAGGCATGACCTTCTGGTCCGGGAAGTGGCCGGCGAAGAAGGGCTCGTTGGCCGTGACGTTCTTGATGGCGACGACCTTTTCGGGGCTCGCCTCGAGGACGCGGTCGATCATGAGGAACGGGAAACGCTGAGGAATGAGCCTTTTGATGTCTTCGATCTCGAGGGGAAGTTTGGGGCCGGTCATTTCTTCCTCGCCGCCTTTGCCATGGCGATGATGCGGTTGACGGTCGTCATCTCCTTGAGCTTCTCCTCGGGGATGACGATGCGGAACTTCTTCTCGAGGGCCGCGAGGATCTCGAGCGCCATCATGGAGTCCGCGCCGACCTCCTGGACCAGGTGGGCGTCCAGGGAGATCTGGTCCTTGTCCTTCTCGATCACCATCGAGACGATATCCATGATCTCTTCCTGCATCTTATCGGCCTTCACTCAGGATCCTCCTTGGGTGATCACCAGCCGGTGTGCAGGCCGCCGTCGACCTTGATGACTTGGCCTGTCAGGTAATTAGAACGCTCGCTTAATAAGAATGCTACCGTAGCCGCGACCTCCTCGGGTGTTCCAAAGCGGCCTTTCGGGATGGCCGCCGTGAATTTTTCTTTAAGCTCAGCCTTGAGCGGGGCGGTCATGTCCGTTTCGATATAGCCGGGCGCCACGCAGTTGACCCTGACCCCGTAGCCGGCCACCTCTTTGGCGAGGGCTTTTGTCAGGCCGATGATGCCCGCCTTGGAGGCCGCGTAGTTCACCTGGCGGCTCGTGCCGCTGATGCCGCTGACCGACGAGATATTGACGATATTGCCGCTCTTTTGCTTCAAAAAGGTCACGATGGCGGAACGGGCCATGTTGAAGTAACCGGTCAGGTTCGTGTCGATGACCTCCTGCCACTCTGCCGGCTCCATCGTCATGAAGGCCTTGTCGCGCGTGATGCCGGCGTTGTTGACCAGAAAGTCCAGCCCGCCGAAGAACTCCTTGACCTGCTCGACGAACTCCCGGCACCTGCCGTAGTCGCGTACGTCGCCCTTGAAGCTCAGGCCCTCATGGCCGGCCTCTTTCATCTCTTTCAGGAGAGACTTGGCCATCTCATCCTTCTGATGGTAGATGAAGGCGACCCGCGCCCCCTCCCTGACCAACCGCAGGGCGGTCGCCCGGCCGATGCCGCGGGTGGCGCCGGTGACGATCCCGACTTTTCCGGATAATTCCTGGGGCATATACAACAATATGCTTTTCTTCCCCGGGCTGCAGGTCCTGGTGCGCCAAAATCCCTATTATTTGACCTTGCTTAGAACAACGCAGTTGTGCGCGCCGCTGGGGCCGAAACAGCTGATCAGGACGTTCTTCACCTTTGCCTGCCGCGCCCCGTCCGTAACGTAATCCAGGTCGCAGGCCGGGTCCTTCTCTTCGTAACCCAGTGTTGCCGGAATAAACCCCTGTTCGATGATCCCTGCCCCGGCGGCCAGCTGCATGGCGCCCGAGGCGCTGAAGGTCTCCCCCACGTGCGACTTGATGGCGCTCACCGGCACCTTGCCGGCCCTCTTGCCAAAGACATCCTTGATCGCCTCGGTCTCGATCAGATCCGCTTCTTTCGTCGAGTTCGCGTTGGCCAGGATGCAATCGATGTCCGCGGGCTTAAGCTTCGCCTCCTCCAACGCTGCGCGCAGGGCCTTGCGCAACCCTGTGCCCAGGCGGTGGTACTTGTTCAGCCGGTACGGATGGAAGCTGTAACCGATGGACCGGACCTCGGCGTAGATATGCGCCCCGCGCGCCTTGGCGTCCTCATAGTCCTCCAGGAGGAACATCCCCGAACCCTCGCCAAAGACGATGCCGTTGCGCCTCTTGTCAAAAGGACACAAGACCTCCCGGGTCCCCTCTTTCGCGCCGGCCAGGAAATCCAGCTTATAAAATCCCAGGTACGTCTGCAGGCACAGCTCCTCGACACCGCCGACGAGGATGGCCTTGGCCCGGTCCCACTCCAGAAAATCGCGCGCGTACTTCAAGGCGTCCAGGCTCGACGTGAACCCCGTGGCGATCGTCGTGTTGAAGCCCTTGATCACGAAGCGGATCGATATCTGGCTCGCCGGCGAGTTGATGACCGTGTTGGGAAAGAGCGCCGGGTTGACGTAGCGCGGCCCCTCGATCAGGGCCGTCTTGTCGAACTCGCTGATGCTCCAGATGCTGCCCAGGGTCGTGCCCAGGACAACGCCCGTGTCATGGGTGTTCTCTTCAGTGACCTTGAAATGCGCGTCGTCCAGCGCGAGCTTGGCCGCCACGTTGACCAGCTTCGTGCTGCGGTCGAGCAGGCGCAACCCCTTGGGACCCAAAAAAGACGCGGCATCAAAATCCTTGATCTCCCCCGCCTTCTTGGTGCGCATGTTGCTCGTGTCAAAGAGCGAAACGTCCTTGATGCCCGAACGGCCCTCTTTCAAGGCCCCCCAAAAAGCTTCCTTGCCGCTCCCGTTCGATGCGAGCACGCCGATGCCCGTTATCACGATACGCTTGGCCATAGATGTCTTACGTGCGGCGACGCTGCATCTCCTCCTGCTTGATCCAGGTGTCGATAGAACTGCGCCGGAAACGCCAATCCCGCCCTACCTTAAAGGCAGGCAACCGTCCTTCGCGCGCAAACTTATGGACGGTAAGGAGGTGCAGATCAAGATACTCTGCAACCTCCTTAGCCGCCATAATCTCCCTCGCTCCAGACCCCCCGTTGGCGGTTATCGCTGCTAATTTACCCATAGTTATGCTTGTTAACTATAATTTAATGCGTAACTTCAACTTTGTCAACAGGTTATTTCGTGCGGCGGCACCCCTAAAAGCAAAAAATCAGGCGGCTGCCTGATTTTCTGCTCCCCCAATTAGTCAAATTTTTACATAAGGCCTAACCGCTCGCGTTTATCTCCCGGTCGTCTTCCTCCTCCGGGGCCGTGT
>CAZDLS010000008.1:3296-23431 GCA_964506425.1 uncultured Planctomycetia bacterium
AAGGCCTAACCGCTCGCGTTTATCTCCCGGTCGTCTTCCTCCTCCGGGGCCGTGTCTTCTTCGATGGCGGCCAGGACGCCGCCCGCCAGGACCACATCCCCTTCTTTCGCCGTGATCTCGGTCAGGGTCCCGGAGCAGGGCGCCGGCACGTTGAAGGTGGCCTTGTCCGTTGCGACCTCGACTAAGTCACTGCCTTCTGTCACCGTTGCGCCGACCTCAAAATACCAATAGGAGATGGTCGCCTTACTGGCATTCTCCCCGAGTTCAGGCAGGTACACGTGGATCATCGCGTCGGCCCCCCGTCGTTCTGAAAAAAGATCTCCCGAAAGCTTTCGATGAGGCACTCTTTGACCTCTTGGACCGGCAGATGTTCGTCACGGAAGAACGATGCGATCGCCGCCATCCTGCCATCCCTGCCGCACGCCCGGATCATATCAAAGGGCGCCATGTCGTTCGCCACGTTCACGGCGACCCCGTGATACGTCACCCAGTTCTTGACGCCTATACCGATCGAAGCGACTTTGTAGGGACCGACCCAGACACCGGTGAGCCCTTGCTTGCGGTAAGCGTTCAATCCGTAGTGATCTCTTAAAGCATTAATAACACATAACTCCAGTTGCCGCAAGTAAAAGTGCAGGTCCCTGCCGCGCCGCCTCAGGTCGAGGACCGGATAAAGGACCAACTGCCCCGGGCCGTGGTACGTCACGTCCCCGCCGCGGTCAGCCGGACACAGGTCGATCCCGGCCGCGCGCAGGACCCCGGGCTTAACGAGGATGTTCTCCATCGGGGTCCGCCGGCCATAGGTGACGACGGGCGGATGCTCGCAGACGATCAGCGTCTCGGTGCCCCAACCGCTGATCACCTCGGCGACGGTCTTCTCTTGAAGGGCGAGCGCCTCCTGATACGCGAGCAGGCCCGCATCGAGGATCCGGGGCGCCGCGTAGGATACGGCCAGATTTTTCTTAAAAAGAACGGGCGACTTCACCGACCACCTCCGTGATGCTGGGATGCGCAAAGATCGTACGCGAAAGATCCTTGACGCTCAATCCGTTTTTAAGGGCGAGTGAGAATATATTGACGAGTTCCGAAGCGAGCACGCCGATGACGTGCGCGCCCAGGACCCTGCCGGACGCTGTCTCGGCGATCACCTTGACGAAGCCCTGCGTCTCTTCCAGGACGTGGGCCATGCCGACAGAGAGGAAGTGGACGCTGCGCGCCGTATAGGCGGCGCCGAACGACTTCGCCTCCTCTTCGGTCACGCCCACGGCGCCGATCTCAGGGTCTGTAAAGACGCTCGCGGGCACGGCCGTGTAATCGCGCTTGCGCGCCTCGCCGAAGATGTTCTCCGCGGCGAGCCCGCCTTCGTAGGCCGCCACGTGGGCAAGCTGATAACCGCCGATGCAGTCGCCCGCGGCATAGATGTCCGGCGTCGCGGTGCAGAGCTGCCTGTCCACGCCGACGCCGCCTTTGTCTGTCTCGATCCTGACCTCCTGCGACCAGAGGTCCTCGACAACGGCCTGCCTGCCTGCCGCGACGAGGACCTTGTCGTACGCGTTCAGATCAAAGGACGCGGCGTCTTGGCCCAGGCGGACCTCTATCCCCGCCTTATCCATGGACTGCCGGAGCTTGCGGACGACCTCGGCGTCAAAGCCGGTCAAGAGCTGCGGCAGGACCTCGACGAGCGTCACCGCGCAACCCATGCGCTTCAGGAAAAACGCAAACTCGCACCCGATGACGCCGCCCCCCGCCACGAGCCAGCGCTTGGGCAGGTCGGAGAGCTCAAAGACGTCGTCGCTCGAGATGACCTTTTGGTGGTCAAAGGGCAGCGGGGCCAGCTCCTTGGGCCGGGACCCCGTCGCGATGAGGACCGCCTTGGCGCTGACCGCCTCCTGGCCCTCCACGCTGACGGTCTTCGGGTCCTCGATACGGCCGCGGCCCGAGACGAACACGACCTTCTGCTGCCTTAAAAGGAACTCCATCCCCGAGCGCAGGCGCGCGACCGTGGCCCGGCGCTTCTCCTGGATGGCGGAAAACGCAAGGCCCTTCTTGGATTGGGCGATAAGGACTTTTGCGGGGATGCAGCCGCGGTTGAGGCACGTGCCGCCGAGCTCGCTCTTGTCGATGAGGCAGACGGACTTCTTGCGCCGGGCGGCGTCGACCGCTGCGCTAAAACCCGCCCAGCCGGCTCCGAGGACGCACAGATCGTATGTCATGGCGCTTCAATGGGGCAAGGGGAGTAAGCGGATCGATTCCTGAATGGCCTTGGCCGAGGCCTCCAGCTGCTCGTGCTCCTGATCGGTCAAATCGAGACAAACGACGTCTTCGATGCCGTTGGGACCGATGAGGGCCGGCACGCCGATGGCGACGTCCCGCAGGCCGTACTCACCGTCGAGACAGACGCTGACGGGGATCTGTTTCCTTTCGCGCCCGAAGATCGTCCCGACGATCTCAAAGATGGCGGCCGAAGGCGCGTAAAAGGCGCTTCCGGCGCCGTAAAGGGACACGATCTCAGCGCCCCGCTGGCGCGTGCGCTTGGTGAGCTTTTCGAGCTCGGCCTCACCCAGGGTCTCGATGATCCTCTTGCCGCGCACCGAGGCCAGGCGCCCCAAAGGAAGCATCGTCTCCCCGTGACTGCCGATGACGCACGCGCGCACCTCCAGCGGGCTGACGCGCATCTTGTGGGAGATAAGATGGATAAAGCGGGACGTATCGAGGCTCACGCCCATCCCGAAGAGGCGCCGGCGCGAAAAACCCGTCTTCTTGAGGGCAAAGTAGGTCATGACGTCCAGGGGATTGCTCACGATGATAACGATCGCCCCCTGCCCGAACTGCGCGATCCCCGCGCACACGTTCTCGATGATGGCGGCGTTCTTGGCGAGAAGGTCCTCACGGGTCATCCCCGCCTTGCGGGGCAGGCCCGCGGTCACGACGATGATGTCGGACCCCTCCATGAGGCTGAAGTCCTTGGAGGCCTCGATGCGGTTGTTGACGCCGAGGACCGCCTGGCCGTCCTGAAGGTCCTCGACCTTGGCGCGCGCCAAAGACTCGACGATATCGATCAGGACCACCCGGGCCAGGCCGCTCTCGTAGATCCGCATCGCGGTCGTGCCGCCGACGTTGCCCGCTCCGATGACCGTTACTTTCTTGTTCATCAAGTTCATGCAGCACCTTGCGGATCCGTTTGAGCGCGCGGCGCAGCCGGGATAACTATTTCAGCCGCGCGATGATGGCGTCGGCCATCGCGCTCGTCGAGGCGGCGGTAGGGTCGTTCCTGTCCTCTTTCAGGTCATAGGTGACGTGACGCCCCTCCTTGATCACGCCGATCACGGCCGCCTCGAGCCGGTCCGCCGCCGTCTCCTCGCCCAGGTAACGCAGCATCATGATGCCGGAGCGGATCGTGGCCGTGGGGTTCACCTTGTTCTGGCCGGCGTACTTCGGGGCCGAGCCGTGGACCGGCTCAAAGAGCGCTATCCCGTCGCCGATATTGGCGCCCGGCGCGACCCCCAGCCCGCCGACGAGGCCGGCGCACAGGTCGGAGATGATGTCGCCGTAGAGGTTGGGCAAAACGAGCACGTCGAAGTTGTGGGGCCGCAGGACCAGCTGCATGCACAGGTTGTCGACGATGGCGTCGCTGAAGGCGACGCGCCCCTCGTACTCCCGCGCCACCTCGCGGGCGACGGCCAGAAAGAGCCCGTCGGTATGCTTCATGATATTGGCCTTGTGCACGGCCGTCACCCTCTTGCGGCCGTTCCTGAGCGCGTACTCAAAGGCGAAGCGCACCACGCGTTCGCTCGCGAAGCGCGAAATGGGCTTGATGGAGATACCGGAACCGGGACGGACCTGCTTTTGGGGATTGAGGCGGTTCACCGTCCCGATCACCTCGGCGGCCTCCTTCGTCCCCTGCTCGAACTCGATGCCGATATAAAGGTCTTCGCTGTTCTCGCGCACGATCACGATGTCCACGTTCTCATACGGCGCGCGCACGCCGGGGATGGACTTGGCCGGCCGCAGGCACGCGTACAGGTCCAGGTCGTGGCGCAGTTGGACGTTGACGGAACGAAAACCGCTGCCCACCGGCGTCACGATCGGCCCCTTGATGGCGACCTTGTTCTTGCGGATCGATGCCGCGATCCCCTCCGGCAGCGGGGTGCCGAACTTCTTGATCCCGTGCTCGCCGGCCTCGAACTCCTCCCAGGCGACGGCGACACCCGCCGCCTCCACGCAGCGCCGCATGGCCCGCGTCACCTCGGGGCCGATGCCGTCGCCGGGGATAAGGGTGATGACATGCTTCTCTTTCATAGCTGGATCGTCCCGTGTTTCTTGAAGTGCTCCACCACCCCGCCGTCGGCCAGCAACCGGCGCATGACGGCCGGCAGGGGCAGGACCTGGATCTCGCTCTTGCGGGTCGTGTCCTTGAGTAGCCCCTTCTCCAGGTCGATCTCGAGAAGGTCGCCTTCGTTGATGTTCTTCGTCTCGGCCTCGATGAGCGCAAGGCCGATGTTGATGGCGTTGCGGTAGAAGATGCGCGCGAAGCTCTTGGCCACGACGCCGATGATCCCCGCCTCCTTGATGACGAGCGGCGCCTGCTCGCGGGAGGAGCCCATGCCGAAGTTCTTGCCCGCCACCAGGAGCGACGCGCCCGGTTTGAGCCGCGACACGAGCGTCGGGTCGATGTCCTCCATCAAGTGCCGGGCGAGCTCCTTCATGTCGGTAATGGCAAACTTGTAGCGGCCGGAGATGATGTAATCCGTGTTGATGTCGTCGCCGACCTTGTAGGTCCGCCCCTTGAGGATCATAGGTTCTTGAACTCCTCGAGATGCTTGGCCTTGGACAAGGCCGTCTCGTAGGTGATGAGGCCGGCCTTGTACAGCTCTTTCAACGACTTGTCCATGGTGCGCATCCCGTACTGCTGGCCCGTCTGGATCAGGGTCGGGATCTGCTCGATCTCCTGTTCGCGCACGAGGTTCCGGATGGCCGGGGTGCCGATCATGATCTCGGTGCAGACGATGCGCCCCACGCCGCTGGAGCGCGGCAAGAGGAGCTGCGAGATGACGCCCTGCAGGCAGTCGGCCAGCTGGAGCTTCACCTGCTGCTGCTGGTACGGCGGGAAGACGTCGATGATGCGCTCGACGGTCTGCGGGGCGTCCGGCGTATGCAGGGTCGCCAAGACCAGGTGGCCTGTCTCGGCCGCGGTCAGGGCGGTCTGGATGGTCTCCAGGTCCCGCATCTCGCCGACGAAGATGACGTCGGGGTCCTGGCGCAGGGCGTGGCGCAGCGCCTCCGCGAAGGACTTCGTATCCGAGAAGACCTCGCGCTGTTTGATGATGCTGCGCTTGTTCTTGTGCAGGAACTCGATGGGGTCCTCGATCGAGACGATCATCTCCTGGCGCTCGACGTTGATGAGGTCGATCATCGCCGCCATGGAGGTGGTCTTGCCCACGCCCGTCGGGCCGGTGACGAGCACCAGGCCATTGGGCTTGCGCGCCAGGTCCGAACAGATCGGCGGCAGGCCCAGGTCCTGTATCTTGGGGATCTCGAGCGGGATGCGCCGGAAAGCCGCCTCGACGCTGCCGCGCTGGATATGGACGTTGACGCGAAAACGGTCCATCCCCTGCATGGCGACCGAGAGGTCCAGCTCCCAGCTCGACTCGAACTTCTCTTTCTGCTCGTTGGTCAAGACGCTGTAGATAAGGCGCTTGGAGTCCTCGCGGGTCAGCCTCGGCAGGTCCGTCAAGGTCAGGCGGCCGTCGATACGCAAGATGGGCGGCATCCCCTCCGTCAGATGGAGGTCCGAGGCCTTCTTCTCGATCGTCAATACCAGCAGTTCTCGCAGTTCCATAACAAACCCCCTTATCGTATCAATCCAACGCAGAGGAGACTACTTCAAATATTTTCTGGGATCGGTGATCTTGCCGTCCAGGGCCGAGGCGACGACGGTCGCCGGCGAGGCGAGATAGATCGCCGCCTCAGGCTGGCCCATGCGGCCCTTGAAATTCCTGTTGGCCGTGGAGATGACCGTCTCGCCCGCCGACGGGACGCCGTTATGCGTCCCGACGCAGGGCCCGCACCCCGGCGTCACCACGCTCGCCCCTGCCTCGACCAGCGTCGCGATGATGCCGCGCTTGACGGCCGACACATAGATGTCGCGGGAGGCCGGCGCCACGATGAAGCGCACGTCCGGGTGGACCCGGCGGCCGCGCAGCATGCGGGCGGCGATGAAGAGGTCTTCGTAGCGGCCGTTCGTGCACGTCCCCAGGAACGCCTCCTGGACCGGCACGCCGGCGGCCTCTTCGACCGGGGCGTTGTTGTCGACCGTGTGGGGCCGCGCCACCTGCGGCGTCATCCCCGCCACGTCATACTCCTTGACCAGGACGTAGGACGCGTCTTTGTCGGCGTACTGGGGGTCGGCCTTGCGCTGCTTGTTGCGGCCCAGGACCCACGTCAGCGCCGTCTTGTCCGGCGGGATCACGCTGAACTTGGCGCCCATCTCGACGCCCATGTTGCAGATGGTGAAACGCGCGTCCATGCTCATGACGTCTATAGCCTTGCCGTAAAACTCCACGGACTTGTAGGTCGCCCCGTCCGCCTTGAGGTCCCCGATGATGCGCAGGATGATATCCTTGGAAAAGACGCCCCGCGGCATCGCGCCCCTTAAAACGATCTTGATCGACTCGGGCACCTTGAACCAATTCTTGCCGCTCGCCAGGGTGACGGCGAGGTCCGTCGAGCCCACGCCCGTCGCCAGGGCCCCCAAGGCCCCGTAGGTGCAGGTGTGCGAATCCGCGCCCAGGATGAGGTCGCCGGGCAGGACGTGCCCCATCTCGGGGATCACCTGGTGGCAGACCCCGCAGCCGATATCATAGAGGCGCAGGCCGTACTCCTTCGAAAAATCGCGCAACTCCTTATGGACGGCGGCAACGCCCATGCTGGGCGAGGGCGCGCTGTGGTCGAGGACGATGGCGAACCGGCCCGGGTCAAAGGCCTGCTTGACGCCCAGGGCCCGGAAGCGGTCCGCGATGAGCTTGCTCGTGCCGTCCTGCCCGAAACAAAAATCCACGGGGCAGACACAGAAATCGCCGGCGTGCAGGTCTCCTCCGGCGTGCTGACTTAATATCTTTTCCGCGATCGTCTTGCCCATCTACAACCACGCCTCGATGCGGTCGAGGCCCTCTTTGATCTTCTCCATGCTCGTGGCGAAGCTCAGGCGCACGTACGTGTCCGCGCCGAAGGGCGCGCCCGGGATCACGGCGACGTGCTTCTCCTCCAGGAGCCGCTTGGCAAAGGTGAAAGAATCAAGGCCTGTCTTGGCAATATCGACAAAGATATAAAAGGCGCCTTCGGGCAGCTTGAACCCGAGCTTGCCCTTCATGGCCTTGAGGCGCGTGACGATATAGTCGCGCCTCTCCTGAAATGTCTTCTTGATCCCCGCGAAGTAGTCCGCCCCCAGCGTGAACGCGGCCAGGGCCCCTCTCTGGGCGAACGAGGTCGGGCACGACGTCGAGTGGTCCTGGATGTTCGAGAGGACCCGGGCGAGCGCCGGCTCTGCCGCCAGATACCCCAGCCGCCAGCCCGTCATGGCGAAAGACTTGGAGAAGCCGTTGACCGTGACGGTCCGCTTCTTGATCTCCCCGGAGAGGCTCGCGATAGAGACGTGCTCGATGCCGTCGAAGATGATCTTCTCGTAGATCTCGTCGCTGATACAGGTCAAGTCGTGCTTGACGCAGAAGGCGCCGAGGGCCTCGAGCTCCTCTCTGCGGTAGACGACCCCGCACGGGTTCGAGGGGCTGTTGAGGATCAGGACCTTCGTCCGGGGGGAGAGCGCCTTTTTGAGGAGGGCGGGGTCGACCTTGAAGTCGTCGGCCGCCTGCGTGACGACGGCAACGGGCTTGCCGCCGGCGAGCTTCACCATCTCTGGATAACTCACCCAGTACGGCACGGGGATCAGGACCTCATCGCCCGCGTCGATCAGGGCCTGCAGGATATTGTACAGCGAGTGCTTCGCCCCGCAGGAGACGATGACGCCGGAGGCCTCGACGTTAAGGCCGTTCTCGGCCTTGAGTTTCTTGACGATGCCTTCCTTGAGTTCGGGGATGCCGGTGGTGGGGGTGTAGCGGGTGAAGCCGGACTTGATCGCCTCGATGGCGGCCGCCTTGATCACCTGGGGGGTGTCAAAGTCCGGCTCGCCCGCGCCAAAGGGCACGACATCCAGGCCCTCTTTGATCATCCGCTTGGCAGCTGCCGTGATCTGAAGGGTCGCGGACGCACTGACTTCCTTGGCTCGACGCGATAAGGCCATGGGAAAAGTGCCTGTGGGGCTGCGCCTGATCGAACGCCCCGACCCGGACAGGGGCTCGGATCGAAGGGCCGGATTATTCGGTTTTTTTCTTCTTAAAAAACTTATCGAAGCCGCCCTTAGGCCTCTGGGGCTTCTTTGGCTCCTCGGCCGCTTCGGCTTCGGGTGCGGCGTCTTCGCTTTTGGGTGCCGGCGCGGCATCCCGCTCTCTGTCGGCCTGCAACGCGGCCCGCACGCGGTCCGCGGTACGCTTCTTCTCTTCCTGCTTGTCCTTCGGCGCCGCCGGCCGCAGGGACTCTTTTTGTGAAGAAAGCTCCAGGACCACGAGCTGGGCGTTGTCCCCGCGGCGCCGTTTATAGGGGATGATGCGGGTGAAGCCGCCGTTGTGCTCGGTGAACATCGGCGCCACCTCGCCGAAAAGACGGCTGACCAGCCTGTGGTCGTTCAGGTACGCGTAGGCCTGACGCCGGGCCGCCAGGGAGTCGGCCCTCTTGCCCAGCGTGATGAGGCGGTCCACCAGCTGACGGGCCAGCTTGGCCCGCACCTGCGTCGTGACGATGCGCTGGTGCAGCAGGACGGCGCGCGCCAGCGACCGGATGGTCGCCTGATAATACGAGCTGAAGCGCGAGAGCTTCTGTGTCTTGTGCCTGTGTCTCATGCCACCTTCTCTAACTTGAGTTTCTTGTCGTCTATAGGCATGCCGAGCGTCAGGCCCATCCCCACGATGAGCTCCTTGACCTCGGTCAGGGACTTCTTGCCGAAGTTACGCAGGCCCAAGAGCTCGCTCTCGGACTTGCGCACGAGGTCGGCGATGGTCTTGATGTTCGCCTCCCGCAGGCAGTTGGAGCTGCGCACGGAGAGTTCGAGCTCCGAGATGGGCATGCGCAGCTTCTCGTATATCTGCGCCTCCTCCGGGCTCATCAGGTCCTCTTCCTCGAGCTCCTCTAAGATCTCGCCCAAGTTCATGAAGACGTCCAAGTGCCCGCGCAGGATGTTGGCGGCGTACAGCATCGCCTCTTTGGGGTCGATGCTCCCGTTGGTGTGGACCTCGAGGATCAGGCGGTCATAATCGGTCTTCTGCCCCACGCGGGTGTTCTCGACCTGGTAGGCGACCCGCTTGACCGGCGAAAAAGCGGAGTCAACGACTATAGCGCCGATCGGCTGGTCCTCCTTCTTGTTCTGCTCCGCCGTCACGAATCCGCGGCCGCGCCCCACCTCCATCTCCACGTGGAACGCCGTGTCCTTGTTCAACGTCGCGATGTGCAGGTCCGGGTTCAAGACCTCGACGGTGCCGTCGGTGATGATATCACGGCCCGTCACCTCCCCCGCCTTGTCCTTCTTGATGGTGATGGTCTTGGCGGCGCGCGAGTGCGAGCTTAAGGTAAGGCTCTTGATGTTCAGGATGATGTCCGTCACGTCCTCCTGGATGCCTTCGATCGTGCCGAACTCGTGCAGGACGCCGTTGATCTTGACGGACGTCACCGCGCTGCCTTCGATCGAGGACAACAGGACCCGGCGCAGGGAATTGCCCAGCGTGACCCCGAAACCGCGCTCAAAGGGCTCGGCCACGAACCGGGCGTATGTCGGGGTATGCGTCCCCTCATCTATCTCCAAGAACCTCGGCAACTGAAAATCTTTCCACTTGATTCCCATTCTGCGGACCTCCTTGAATTGCCCCCACCGGTTTCGAGCCAAGCCCTATTTCGAATAAAGCTCGACGATCAGCTGTTCCTGGATCGGCATCTGGATGTCGTCACGCTCGGGCAGCCGTGTTACCTTGCCCTTGAGGTTCGCCGCGTCCACCTCCAGCCATGCCGGGGTGCCGCGGTCCTTGCTGATCTCGAGGCTGGCGCGGATCAACTTCTTGGTGCCCTCGCGGCCCCGGACCTCGATGACGTCGCCTTGGTTGACCGAATAAGACGGGATGTTCACCCGCCGGCCGTTGAGGGCGACGGCGCCGTGGCGCACGATCTGGCGCGCCTGCGTGCGCGAAAGCGCGAACATCAGGCGGAAGACCACGTTGTCAAGGCGCCGCTCCAACTGCTGCAGCAGGACCTTGCCGGTGACCCCCTTGGAGCGCGAGGCGATGGCGAAATAGCGCCGGAACGGACGCTCCAGGACGCCGTAGATCCTCTTGACCTTCTGCTTCTCGCGCAGCTGCAGGCCGTAGTTGGACATCTTGCGCACCCGCGCCTGGCCGTGTTGTCCCGGCGGAAAGGCGCGCCGCGCCACGGCGCACTTGTCCGTATAACAACGCGTGCCCTTGAGAAAAAGCTTCGTCGTCTCACGACGACACAAACGGCAACTGGAACCAAGGTAACGAGCCATGCTATACCCGCCTTCTCTTCGCCGGACGGCAACCGTTGTGCGGAACGGGCGTCACGTCCTTGATCAATTTTATCGTCAGGCCCGCGGCCGCGATGGCGCGGATCGCCGACTCGCGTCCGGAACCGGGGCCGTTGACGTAGACATCGACCTCCGTGAGCCCCGCCTCCTTGGCCTTCTTGGCCGCGTCGCCGGCGGCGATCTGAGCCGCGAAGGGCGTGGACTTCTTGGAGCCCTTGAAACCCACGACACCCGGCGTGGACCAAGAGATGACGTTCCCCTGGCGGTCCGCGATCGTGATGATCGTGTTGTTGAAGCTCGCCAGGATATGGGCGACCCCTAACGTCGAGGTCAGGATCTTCTTGGACTTTCTCTTCCCTCTTTGTTTGGCCATCCTCTAAGCTCCTTGTTTCTTCGGTGCGGGGGCGGCCGACGGCTCCGCCTTCATCCGGATGATGCCGACGTTGCGGCGCGGCCCCTTGCGCGTGCGCGCGTTCGTGCGCGTCCTTTGTCCGCGCGCGGGCAGCGACTTCTTGTGGCGCATGCCGCGGTACGAACCGATATCCATCAGGCGCTTGATGTTCTGAGCGACCTCGCGCCGCAGGTCCCCTTCGATGCGATACCCCTTCTGGATGACCGACGTGATCCGGGAGACCTCTTCCTCGCTCAAGTCCTTGGCCCGCTTGGCCGGATCGATGCCTGCCTCCTGAAGGATATCGGCCGAACGCACCTTGCCCACGCCGTACAGATAGCGCAGCGATACGTCGATCCGCTTCTCCTTCGGCAAATCCACACCCATGATCCTCGGCATAGCTATCCCTGCCTCTGTTTGTGCTTGGGGTTCGTGCAGATGACGCGCAGCGTCCCCTGGCGTTTGATGATCTTGCAGTTACCGCAGATCCTTCTGATCGATGCCTTGACCTTCATGCTATGTCCTTATTTGTTGCGATACGTGATGCGGCCGCGCGTCAAGTCGTACGGGGAGAGCTCCACCTTCACGCGGTCGCCGGGCAGGATGCGGATGAAGTGCATCCGGATCTTCCCGGAGACATGGGCCAGGATCTTGTGGCCGTTCTCCAGCTCCACGCGGAACATCGCGTTGGGCAGCGACTCCGTGATCACGCCCTCGACTTCGATCGCTTCTTCTTTTGCCATGTCTACCCCGTCAACACCCGGACCCCGTCGGCCGTGATGGCGATCGTGTGTTCAAAGTGGGCCGAGGCCGCGCCGTCCTTCGTCACCGCGGTCCAGCCGTCGGACAGAATGACGACCTCCGGGACCCCCGCGTTTATCATGGGCTCGACCGCGAGCGCCATCCCCTCCTCGAGGACCGGCCCCGGGTCCTTTGTCGCGAAGTTCGGGATCTGCGGCTCCTCGTGGAGCGCCTTGCCGATGCCGTGCCCCACGAAATCGCGCACCACGGAAAAACCGTTGGCCTCGGCGTGCCCCTGGACGGCGTGAGCGATGCACGAAAGCTTTTTGCCGGGCTCAACGGCGCGGACCGCCCTCTCGAGGCAGTCCCGCGTCACATCCAGGAGCCGCCTCTTGCCGGCATCCACCGTCCCGACCGTAAAGGTCTTGGCCATGTCCACGAAATACCCGTGGCCTTCGATGCCGATATCGATGCTGGCGATGTCGCCCTCGCACAGCGGCCGCTTGCCGGGGATGCCATGGACGACCTCTTCGTTCAAGCTGACACAGATGCTGGCCGGGTAGCCGCGGTACCCCTTGAACGCGGGGCGCACGCCGTTGATCTGCATCAATCGCACGGCCCGCGCGTCCAGGTCCCGGGTCAGGACGCCGGGGGCGATCATCGCCTCCATCTCGTCCATCAACCGGGCGAGCACCTTGCCCAGACCGGCCATCACCTCCAACTCTTTCCGTGTCTTGCGAGAGATCACGTGGGCCCCCAACGACATCGGGCTTGACCGTCCCGTTATGAAAGAACCAACATCTTCTTGATGACCTCAAAGACCTCTTTCGCGTCGCGGTCGCCGGAGACGTCCTGGAGCCGGCCCTGGCGACGGTAATAATCCAGGACGCTCTGGGACTCTCTGAGGTAAACGTTCAGGCGCTGACGCACCGTCCCCTCGTTGTCATCCGGACGCTGAAAGAGCTTCACGCCGCACTGGTCGCAGAGCATGTCCTTCTTGGGCGGCATGTTCTTCAAATGGTAGTTCATGCTGCACGAGGGGCACACGCGCCGGCCGGTCAGACGCTGCAGCACCGTCTCCTCGGAGGTCTTGAGATAGATCGCCTTGTCGACCCCGCCGTCAAGTATCCCGTCCAAGGCCTTGGCCTGGGCCTCGGTGCGCGGAAAACCATCCAGGATGAATCCCTGCGCCGTGTCCTCCTGTCTCAACCGCTTCGCGACCATCTCGGTCACGAGCGTGTCCGGGACGAGCTTGCCGGAGTCCATGTACCCCTCGGCCTCGGACCCGAGCGGCGTGCCGCCCTTCACCTCCGCGCGCAGGATGTCCCCGGTCGAGATGTGCGGCAGGCTGAGGCGCTCGGCCATGATCTTCGCCTGCGTCCCCTTGCCGGCCCCCGGCGGCCCGAAAAGGATGATCTTCATCTAGCGGCGTCCCTTTATCCGTGTGGACTTCAGAAATCCGTCGTAGTTGCGCATCAACAGGTGCGACTCGATCTGCTTGACCGTATCGAGCATGACGCCCACGACGATCAAAAGGCCCGTGCCGCCGAAGAACGACGCGACCAGATACGGGATCTTGAGCCCCCACATGATCAGATCCGGAAAGATCGCGATGAAAGCCATGAAGACCGCGCCCGCCAGGGTGATGCGCGTCATCACGTAATCGAGGTACTCGGCGGTCGGCCGGCCCGGGCGGATGCCCGGGATAAAACCGCCGTACTTCTTCATGTTCTCGGCGATCTCCAGCGGATTGAAGACGATCGCCGTGTAGAAATAACAGAAAAAGATGATCAAGAGCGAATAGACCGCGGTGTAGAGCCAGTGGCCGCGCGTCAGGCTGTTGGCGAAGTTCCGGAAGGCCTCGCTCGGGATGAACCCCGCGATCGTCGCCGGAAAGAGGATGATCGACTGCGCGAAGATGATCGCGATGATGCCCGACTGATCGATCTTGAGCGGGATATAGGTGCTCTGCCCGCCGTAGACCTTGCGCCCCACCACGCGGCGCGCGTACTGGACCGGGATGCGCCGCTGGGACTGGATCACCATCGTGACGGCAAGGATCACCGCCCCGAGCAGCATCACCATGATCAAAAAGACGTAGGGCTCCAGCGTCCTCTTGGACGGCGCGTACGGCGAGAACAGGATCCACAGCTGGTACAAGGCCGACGGGATGCGCGAGAGGATACCGGCGCAGATGACGAGCGAGATGCCGTTGCCGATGCCCCGCTCCTGGATCTGCTCGCCCAGCCACATGATGAAGATGGTGCCGGTCGTCAGCGTCAGCATCGTGAGGATCCTGAAGCCCATCCCGGGGACCGTGATGATGTTGAGGTTCTCGGCACGCCCCAGGTTCTGGACCCAGACAGCCACGAAGTAAGACTGGACCATGGCCAGCGCCACCGTGCCGTAGCGCGTGTACTGGTTGATCTTCTGGTGCCCCGCGCGGCCTTCCTTGGCGAGCTTCTCCAGAGAAGGGATGACGGCCGTCAACAGCTGCATGATGATGGAGCACGAGATGTACGGCATGATCCCCAGCGCGAAGATCGTCATGCGGCTCATCGCGCCGCCGGAGAACATGTTCATGATGCCAAAGAGCGCGCCCCCCTCGCCCGCGGTGATCCGGGCGAACAGCTCGCCCAGCGCCTTGCCGTCGATGCCGGGAGTGGGGACATAACAGCCCACGCGGTAAACGGCCAAGAGCGCGAGGGCGACAAGGATCCTCTTCTTGAGGTCCGGTACTTTGAAGGCGTTAAGAAACGGTCCGAACATAAACCGGATTTATACCCCTTTGGGCATGCCTTCCCCCGAGGGGGAGGGTTTCCCTGATTCTTTTGCGATGAGCTCGACCGTGCCGGCGGCCTCCTGGACCTTCTTGACGGCGGACCCTGTCGCGCGGTGCACGCGCACGCTCAAGGCCTTCTTGATCTCTCCGTCACCCAAGAGCTTCACCTGACCTTCCTTGTCCTTGATCAATCCTTCCTCGAAGAGCGTGTCCGGCGAGACCAGGGCCCCTTTGGAGAAACGGTTGAGGTCCTTGACGTTCACGATCTGGAACGGATTAGGATTGTGGCTCCGGAAGCCCCTCTTGGGAAGACGCCGGAAGAGCATCATCTGGCCGCCCTCGAACCCCGGCCGGAAATCCCTGCCCGCGCGCGACCCCTGGCCCTTGTTGCCGCGGCCGCTGGTCTTGCCGCGGCCCGACCCCACGCCGCGTCCCAGGACCCGTCTCCTCTTGCGGGCGCCCTTGGGGGCGCCGATATCACTGATGCGCATTCTCTTGTCCTTCGGTTGCCGCGGCCGCCGGCATGTGCCGCAGACGGAAGATCTCGAGGTCCCGGTTCAACTGCTCCAACCCCTCCAGCGTCGCCTTGATGACGTTCATGGCGTTGTTGGAGGTCAGGCACTTCGTCAGGATGTCCTTGATGCCCGCGGCCTCGCACACCGCGCGCACGGGCCCGGAGGCGATGATCCCCGTCCCCTCGACGGCGGGCTTCAACAAGACCCGCGCCGACCCAAACATCCCCATCACGTCATGGGGGATGGTCGTGCCGATGAGCGGGATCGGCATCATCTTCTTCTTGGCCTGGGAGATGCCCTTGCGGATGGCGTCCGCCACCTCGTTGGCCTTGCCCAGCGACACGCCGACGCGGCCGCGGGTGTTGCCCACCACGACCAACGCGCTGAAGGAAAGCTTCTTGCCCCCCTTCGTCACCTTTGAGACACGGCTGATCTTGACGACCTTCTCAACCGCTTCCTTGGATTCACTGACTGCGATAGGACGCACCATAGCTAAAACTCCAATCCGCCTTTTCGGGCCGCCTCAGCAAGCGCCTTGATGCGGCCGTGATAATCATACCCGCCCCGGTCAAAGACCACGCGGGTGACCTTGGCCCCCTTGGCCTTCTGGGCGACCATCTCGCCCAGGAGGACCGCGGCCTTGACATTGCCGCCGTAGGCCAACTTCTGACGAAAATCCTTGTCCGCCGTCGAGACGCTCACGAGGGTCGCGCCCTTCGTGTCATCGACGATCTGAACGAAAATGTTTTTGAGGCTTCGGCGCACGTTGAGGCGCGGCCGCTCGGCCGTCCCCTTCACGTGCCTGCGCAGGCGCAGATGCCGGCGCTGCCGACCCCTCATCTTCGATGTCATCAGGACTGCCACGTTTACCGCCTCCTACCTTTAATCTACCTCTCTTACCTTCCCTTAGATTACCCCGCGCAGTCAGCGAAGTCCGTCGAAGACGGACGAGCGATTTGACAAGCAGGGCAGCCTGGCTCCTTTACTTCGTTACCGCCTTGCCGACCTTGCGGCGTACCCGTTCGTCCTTGTACCGGATCCCCTTGCCTTTATAGGGCTCCGGCGGACAGATGTCGCGGATCTCGGCCGCCACCTGGCCCACGCGGGCCTTGTCGATACCCGAGACCTCGACAAAGACCTGCTTGCCGGCGTCGATCTTGACGTCTTCGGGGATCGGATACTCCACCGGGTGCGAAAAGCCGACGTTAAGCTTCAAGACCTTTCCCTGGGTCTGGGCCTTGTACCCCACCCCCTCGATCTTGAGGGTCTTGGAAAATCCCTGCGAGACGCCCTTGATCATGTTCATGACGAGGGCGCGGCTTGTCCCGTGCAGGGCGCGCGACACCTTCAGATCGTTGGTGCGCGTGAAGACGACCTGGTTGTCCTTCAGGGCGCACCGGATGTTGGGCGACAGCGTGAAGGAAAGCTTGCCCTTGGGCCCTTCCACGAGGACCTGTGCGTCCTGGACCGCCACCTTGACGCCGCTGGGGATCTCTATGGGTTTCTTGCCGATACGCGACATATCCTCACCAGATATAACACAACACCTCGCCGCCGACCTTCGCCTCGCGTGCCTGGACGTCCGTCATCAGACCCCTTGAGGTCGACAGGATGGCCGTGCCCCGGCCGCGCAGGACGCGCGGGATCTTGTTCGTCCCTTTATAGACGCGCAGCCCCGGACGCGAAACCCTCTTCAAATCGATGATCGCGGACTTTTTTCCGAAATACCTTAAATAGAGGCGCAGGACACCTTGCTTATTGTCCTTGATCACGCGGAAGTTGTCGATGTACCCCTCGTCCTTCAGGAGGCCCGCCAGGGCCGCCAGGAGCTTGGAGTGCGGGATGTCGACCTTTTCGTGCTTGGCGCGCGAGGCATTGCGCACCAGCGTCAGCATGTTCGCAATCGGGTCAGTGAACGACATTACCAGCTCGCTTTCTTGACGCCCGGGATCTCGCCCTTGGAGGCCAGCTCACGGAAACAGATACGGCACAGCTGGAAGCGCCGGTAGTAACCGCCCGAGCGGCCGCACAGGCGGCAACGGTTCGTCTTTCGGCTTGAAAACTTAGGAACCCTCTTCCAACGGTTGATCTGCGATGTCTTGGCCACGGCGTCCTTTCGTATGGTTCAGCTCTTTTCGGTCCTGAACGGCATCCCCATGAGCCGCAGGAACTCGTAGGACTCCTTCGCGGAACGCGCCTGGATGACAAAGGTGATGTCCATCCCCTGGACGCGGGCGATCTTGTCGACGTCTACCTCCGGAAAGACCGCCTGCTCGGTCACGCCCATGGAGTAATTGCCCTTTTTATCGAAGGAATCCGGGTTCAGGCCCCGGAAATCCCGGATGCGCGGCAGAGCGACGCTCACAAGGCGGTCCATGAACTCATACATGCGGCTTCGGCGCAGGGTCACGAAACAACCCACCGCAAGGCCCTTGCGGATCTTGAAGTTGGCGATGGCCTTTTTGGAACGGGTCAAAACGGGTCTCTGCCCGGCGATAAGGCCCAGATCCTCCATCGCCTTCTCGAGGATCTTGTTGTCGGTGATGGCCTCGCCCACGCCCATGTTGACGACGATCTTCTTGAGCCGCGGGGCTTGAAGCGCGTTCTTGTAGCCGAAGAGCTTCATCATCTCCGGCACGACCTCGCTCTTGTATTTTTCTTGCAGACGTGTCGCCATATCTAAAACGTTTCGTTGCACTTCTTGCACAGGCGCGCCTTGCTGTTGTCTTCGAGCCTTTTGAAGCCCACGCGCGCCGCGGCGTTGCAGGACTTACAGACGACCATCACGTTGCTCACGCTGAGCGGCCGCTCCATCTTGACGCGCCCCTCGTGCTGCTGCTCCTGGTTCGTCCGTCGGCGGTGCTTGACGACGACGTTGATCCCCTCGACGAGAACTTTCCCCTCCTCGGGGAGGACGCGCATCACCTTGCCGCGCTTGCCGCGGTCCTTGCCCGCCGTGACCACCACCGTATCGTTCTTCAATATCTTGAGCACTTATATCACCTCGGGAGCGAGCGACACGATCTTCATGAAATTCTTCTCGCGCAGCTCGCGCGCCACGGGGCCGAAGACGCGCGTCCCGCGGGGGTTCATGTCCTTGTCGATCATGACGCAGGCGTTGGAGTCGAACCTGAGATACGTCCCGTCGCCGCGGCGCAGCGGGGCCCTCATGCGCACGACGACCGCCTTGGCGACCTCACCCTTCTTCACCGTCGCTTCGGGCGACGAAGACTTGATGTTCACGGTGATGATGTCGCCGATCGTCGCCTCGCTCTTTCCCTTGCGGCCGATCACGCCGATGCAGGAAGCGACCTTGGCGCCCGTGTTGTCCGCGACGGTCAACAGCGTCCTCCTACAGATCATCGGCGGCCTCCACGGTCTGGGCCCTGGCGATGATCTGGACCAGGCGCCAGCGCTTGTCCTTGGACAGCGGCCGCGTCTCCATGATGCGGACCCGGTCGCCGATACGCGCCTCATTCTTCTCGTCATGCGCCTTGAAGCGCTGCTTGCTGCGGATGGTCTTGGGGTACTGCTTGTGGCGCACGAGACGCGTCACCTGGACGACGATGGTCTTCTGCATCTTGTCGCTGATCACGGTCCCCACGAACTCCTTGCGGTGCCTTATCGTTGCGGACTCGGTCATCATAGGCTATCCCTTGTCTTCGGACGCCGCCAACTCGGTCAACAGCGTCTGGATGCGGGCGATGGAGCGTCGCAGCTCCTTGAAACGGTGCGGCTTGTCCACCTGCCCGACGGTCTTGAGATGCTGCAACTTGCCCAACTCCTCCCTGCAGGAGACGAGCTTCACGGTCAGATCTTCCTTGCTCAGACTTCTTAATTCATCGATCTTGGTCGACATGTTCTCTCTCTAAGACATCGATCATATCTGCGCGGACCGCGCAACGAACTTGGTCCGCAAGGGCAGCTTGAACGCCGCCAGCCTCAAGGCCTGGCGTGCCAACGCCTCCGGAATACCGCCCAGCTCAAAAAGGACCGCCCCGCGGCGCACCGGCGCCACCCAGAAGGCGAGGTCCCCTTTACCCTTGCCCATGCGGGTCTCGGCGGGCTTCTTCGTCACGGACTTGTGCGGAAAGATCCGGATATAGACCTTGCCGGCGCCGCGCAGATGACGCGCCAACAGGACGCGGACCGCCTCGATCTGGGTGTTCTTCACGATCCCGTTGGCCAAGGCCTTCAAGCCGAACTCGCCGAAGTTGAGCTCCGAGCCCTTGACGGCGATGCCGCGGTTCTTCCCCCGCTGAAATTTTCTAAATTTGACCCTTCTGGGCATCAAAGGCATGGGCGCCTACTCCTTCGCCTTCGGCTTGTGCGTCGCGGGCCTTGCAGGGGCCTCGCCCCGTGGCCTTGCAGGGGCCTCGCCCCGCGGCCTTGCGGGGCCCTCGCCCCGCGGCGTGCCCGGCTTCACGCCTTCTTTCTTGGCGCGCGCCTCTTCTTTCAGCCTTTCCAAAAGGGCGTCCCCCTTGTGCACCCAGACCTTGACGCCGATCTGGCCGTAGCGCGTGTGCGCCTCGGTGAAACCAAAGTCGATGTCCGCCCGGAACGTCTGAAGCGGCACGCTGCCCCACTTATACGACTGCTGACGGGCGATCTCAGCGCCGCCCAGACGGCCCGCGACCGCCACCTTGATGCCCTTGGCGCCGGCATTGATGGCCTGGTCGATGGACCGCTTGATCGCGCGCCGGAAGGCCACGCGCTTCTCCAGCTGGAACGCGATGTTCTCGGCGATCAGCTGGCTGTTCGTCGCCGGGGCCTTGATCTCTTCGATGTCGACGACGACCTCCTTGTCCTTCACGATATCCCGCAACGCGCCGGTCAAACGGTCGATGTCCGCCCCGTGGCGGCCGATGATGACCCCGGGCCGCGCGGAGTGGATGCGGACCTTTACCTTGCCGGCCACGCGGTTGATCACGATCTTGGCCACCGCCGCCTGCTTGAGGGCCGCCTTGATGTGCCGGCGGATCTTGTAATCTTCCTCGACGAACAAGCCAAAATCCTGATGGCGCGCGAACCACCTTGAGTCCGGCTCATAGATGAAACCCAACCTTA
>CAZDLS010000009.1:0-23186 GCA_964506425.1 uncultured Planctomycetia bacterium
TCAGCGTGCCTCTGGCGCTTACGCTGAAATCGCCCCGGAGCTCTGCGACGGGGCAACTCGACCTCAGCGTGCCTCTGGCGCTTACGCTGAAATCGCCCCGGAGCTCTGCGACGGGGCACTCCTTAATGTAATAGCTATCCCTTCTTCATCCAGGGCATCATATCCCTGAGCCGACGGCCTACCTCTTCTATCTTATGCGTGTCGCCTTCCTCGAGCAAGCGGTTGAAGTTCGGCCGGCCGGCCTCGTTCTCGCCGATCCACTCCTTGGCAAACCTGCCCTTGACGATCTCCTTCAGGATCTTCTTCATCTCCTTGCGCGTCTTGGGCGTGATGATGCGCGGGCCGCGCGTCAGGTCCCCGTAGCAGGCGGTGTTGGAGACGCCGCGGCGCATGCCGGAGATGCCGCGCTCCTGAATGAGGTCCGTGATGAGCTTGAGCTCATGCAGGACCTCGAAGTATGCGATCTCGGGCTGGTAGCCTGACTCCACGAGCGTGTCAAAGCCGGCCTTGATGAGCTCGGTGACCCCGCCGCAGAGGACCGTCTGCTCGCCGAAGAGGTCGGTCTCGGTCTCCTCGGCAAAGGTCGTCTCGATGACGCCCGCCGTCGTGCCCTTGATCGCCTTGGCGTAGGCCAGGGCGATGTCCTTGGCGTGGCCGCTCGCGTCCTGGTGGACGGCCACCAGACACGGCACGCCCTTGCCCTCCTCGTACATGCGGCGCACGAGCGCCCCGGGCCCCTTGGGCGCGATCATGATGACGTCGACCTTCTTGGGCGGCTTGATCTGCTTGAAGCGGATGTTGAAGCCGTGCGAGAAGACGAGCACCTTGTCCTTCTTGAGGTTGGGCTTGATCGCCTCGCGGTAGACCTGCGCCTGCACGTGGTCCTGGGTCAGGATCTGGATCACCTGGGCCTGGGCCGCGGCCTCGGCGGCGCTCACCGGCGCAAAGCCGTCCTGCCGGGCCTTTTCGAAGTTCTGGGTCCCGCCCGTCTCGGCGACGACCACGTCCATGCCGCTGTCGCGCAGGCACAACGCCTGGCCCCGGCCCTGGATGCCGTAACCGATGACGGCGATCTTCTTGCCTTTAAGAAAACTCAGGTCCGCGTCCTTGTCGTAATAGATCTTCATCACGTCTCCTATTTGGCGATGGCGATGCACCCTGACTTCACGAGCTCCACGATCTTCAAGTCTTTTATCTCGTCGAGGAACCGGCGCACGTCCTGCTGGCCCGCCGCGATCTCGACGATCACGACGCCCGCCTTCTTCTCGACCAGGACGCCGCTGAATTTTTTCACTGTCTTGGCGAGGGCCGCCTGCCTCTTCTTGTCGGCCTCTATCTTCACGAAGACGAGCTCGCGGTCGATGTACTCCTTTTTCAAAAAGTCGTGGACGGTGATGACGTCGATCAATTTATGCAACTGCTTCTTGATCTGTTCGAGGATCCGCTCGTCCTGGGCGTTGACCACGACCGTCATGCGCGAGACCGTCGGGTCCTCGGTCTCACTGACCGTCAAGGAATCGATGTTGTATCCGCGCGCGGAGAAGAGTCCCGCGACGCGCGCCAGGACGCCGAACTTGTTCTCGACCAACATGGAAAGCGTGTGCTTCATGGTATTCTCCGTGGACGGGCTACGCCATCCCGTTCATCATGCGGTTCAAGGCCTCGCCGGCCGGCACCATCGGGAAGACGTTCTCCTCCGGCTCGACGACAAAATCCATCACCACGACGTTATCCGTGGCCAGCGCCTCCTGGATGGCGCCGGGGACCTCCTCCTTCTTCGTGATGCGCATGCCCTTGGCGCCGTACGCCTCGGCCAGCTTCACGAAATCGGGGTTCTTGAGCGGGGTCCCCGAATAGCGCTTCTTGTAGAAGAGCTCCTGCCACTGGCGCACCATCCCCAGGTAGCCGTTGTTGAGGATGGCGATCTTGACCGGCAGCTTGTTGTTCACCGCCGTCGCCAGTTCCTGGATGTTCATCTGGATGGAGCCGTCGCCGGCGATATCGAAGACGACCTTGTCCGGACAGCCCATCTGGGCGCCGATGGCCGCGGGAAAGCCATAGCCCATCGTCCCCAGGCCTCCGGAGGAGAGCCACGTGCGGGGCTCCTTGTACTTATACCACTGGCACGCCCACATCTGGTTCTGGCCCACCTCGGTCGCGATGATCGTCGGCCGGTCCTTCGTCGCCTCGTAGATCTGCTCCACGACGTACTGCGGCCGCAGGTGGTCGTCCGATTTATATCGCAACGGGAACTCCTTCTTCCACTTCTCGATCATCTCCCACCACGCCTTGATATCGGGCGCCTTCTTCACCGCCTTGCCCAGCGCCGGCAGGACGCGCTTGGCATCGCCCACGATCGGCACGTCCACACGGATGTTCTTGCTGATCGACGTCGGGTCGATGTCCACGTGCACGATCTTGGCGTGGGGCGCAAAGGCGTCGATGCGGCCGGTCACGCGGTCGTCGAAGCGCGCGCCGATGGCCAGGATCAGGTCCGACTCCATGGTGGCGTGGTTCGCGTAGGCCGTGCCGTGCATGCCCAGCATCCCCAGCGACATCCGGTGCGTCGACGGGAAAGCGCCCAGCCCCATGAAGGTCGTCGTCAAGGGCGCGCCGATCTTCTCGGTAAAGGCGAGGAGCTCCGGTGCCGCCCCCGACGAGATCACCCCGCCGCCCACGTAGACGAGGGGGCGCGCGGAGCGCTCGATGAGCTTGCCGGCCTTCTTGATCATCCCCGGATGGCCGTCGTAGCGCGGCTGATAGGAGCGCAGGGAAACGGACGGCGGCCACGTGAACTCGGTCTTGGCGGTCTGCACGTCCACGGGGAAGTCGATCACCACCGGACCGGGCCGGCCCGTTGAGGCGATATAGAAGGCCTCGCGGACCGTGCGGGCGAGTTCCTTGACGTCCTTGACCAGATAATTGTGCTTGGTGATGGGGCGCGTGATGCCGGTGACGTCGGACTCCTGGAAGGCGTCGTTACCGATCAACGCCGTCTTCACCTGCCCCGTGATCGCCACGATGGGGATGGAGTCCATGAACGCGGTCGCGATCCCGGTCACGAGGTTCGTCGCTCCCGGGCCCGACGTCGACATGCACACCCCCACCTTGCCCGTGGCGCGCGCGTAGCCGTCGGCGGCATGGGCCGCCCCCTGCTCGTGGCGCGTCAGGATGAACTTGATCTTCGCGTCGTAGAGCACGTCAAAGACCGGCAGCATCACCCCGCCGGGATAGCCGAAGATCACCTGCGCGCCTTCGCGTATCAGGCACTCCACCAGTATCTGGGCACCGTTCATCACTGCCATGGCTCACCGCCTGTGTATGCAACCAATAATGCCGTCGGGTTGCAATGTCAAATCTTGAGCACCGCGCCCTGGTCAGCCGAGGTGACCAGCCGGGCGTACCGGGCGAGGTAGCCGCTGGTCACGCGCGGCCGCGGCGTCTTCACCTTCTTCAGTCTCGATTTTAACGCTTTTTCAGCGATTTTCAACCCTAATTTCCGACGAGAAATGTCGATCTCGATCGTGTCGCCGTCCCGCACGGCCGCGATGGGGCCGCCCACGCTCGCCTCCGGCGCCACGTGACCGATGCAGCAACCATGGGTGCCTCCCGAAAAGCGGCCGTCCGTGATCAGGGCCACGCTATCGACAAGGCCCATGCCCACGATCGCCGCGGTCGGCGCCAGCATCTCGCGCATCCCCGGTCCGCCCTGCGGCCCCTCGTAACGGATGACGACGCAGTCCCCCTCTTTGATCCGGCCGCCCAGGATCGCCTTCTGCGCGTCTTCCTCGCAGCCGAAGACGCGCGCGCGTCCGCTGAAACGCATCATCTTCGCGCTCACCGCCGACTGCTTGACCACCGCGCCCTTGGGCGCCAGGTTGCCGTAAAGGATGGCGATGCCGCCCTCTTCGTGATAGGCGTCGTCCATGGAGCGGATCACCTCGGGGTCGCTGATGACGGCCTCCTCCGCGATGCGGTGCGTCGTCTTTCCGCTCACCGTCATGAGGCTCTTCACCTTCGGCTTGATGCTCTTCAAGACCGCCGGGATGCCGCCGGCGGCGTCGAGGTCTTCCATGAAATACGGGCCGCCCGGCAGGAGGCTGGTCACGTGCGGCGTCTCCTTGCTCAAGGCGTCGAAATCTTTGAGTCTCAGGGCCACGCCGGCCTCGGTCGCGATGGCCAAGACGTGCAGGACCGTGTTCGTGGAGCCGCCCAGCGCCAGGTCGATGCGGATGCCGTTCTCAAAGGCGTCGCGCGTCATGATCTTGCGGGAGGTCACGTTCTTCTTAACGAGCTCCACGATGCGCTCGCCCGACTCCTCGGCGATGCGCCGCTTGCGCGCCGAGACCGCGAGGGCGGTGGCGCAACCGGGCAGCGACAACCCCATCGCCTCGGTGATGCAGGCCATGGTGTTGGCGGTATAGAGCCCCTGGCAGGCGCCGGCGCCCGGACAAGACTCCATCTCAAAACACGAGAGTTCGCGCTCACTGATCTCGCCGCGCTTAAAACGGCCGACCGTCTCAAAGGCGTCGCCGACGAGCGAGAGTCGCTTGCCTTTATAACGGCCGGAAAGCATCGGGCCCGCGGTCACCATGATCGCCGGGATGTCGAGACGCGCCATGGCCATGAGCATGCCCGGCGTGATCTTGTCGCAATTGGTCAGGCACACGAGACCGTCGAGCGAGTGGGCGTTGACAAAGGCCTCCACCGAGTCGGCGATGAGCTCGCGCAGGGGCAAAGGATAGCGCATGCCCGGATGCCCCATGGCGATGCCGTCGCAGATGCCCGGTATGCCGAAGAAGAAGGGCACGCCGCCGCCCGCGCAGACGCCGCGCTCGATGAAACGCTCCAGCTCGCGCATGCCGACGTGGCCCGGGATGATATCCGTGAAACTCGTCGCCACCGCGATGAACGGCCGGCCCATGTCCTTCCTGGTGATGCCGGTCGCGTGCAGGAGCGCCCGGTGCGGCACCCGCTCGACCCCCTTCTTGATGGCATCGGATCTCATGTTCGCTCTCCTGTTCTCTCGTTAATCGTCGCCTTCGAAGTGCTGGGCCTTATTGTCGTGGGCCAGCGCAAAGGTCTTCTTGGTCTTGGACAGCTTCACGTACTGCCTGACGAGGTCGGCCGTGTTCATGATGCGCAGCTGCTCGAAGAGGAAGGCGAACTTCTCCTCGACCTCGGCGGCGATCTTTGTGCGGTCCTTCAACCCCATGATGTCCGCCTTGAAGGGACCCAGCGCCTTCTTGCGCGCCTTATAAAAGAACTGCTCGTCGGTCATGCCCTCCTTGCGCTCGGACGCGGCGTTGACCTTGAGCCACGCGTACATCTTCTCGTGCAGCGCGGCCGGGAAGGACGCGCTGTCGTACACCATGTTCTGGAACTGCGTGGCCAGATGCACCTCGGCGGTGTCGTACTGCGGGAACTTGTGGAACTCGTTCTCCGGCAGGGTCGAGGCGCCGTGCTGGACGGAGCCGGCCATCTTGTATTCGCTCTTGCAGACCCCGGAGATGCTCTTCAAGACGTCGAAGTCGAGCTTGACCTTCGCGATCGAGCCGTCGGCCAGGACCTTGCCGCCGTGGCTCGTCCCCGTCTGGACGCTGATCTTGCTGATCCCCTCCATCCCCTGCGGGAGCCTGGCCCGGTACTGCTTCATGAAGGCGCGCAGGTCCTCCGGCGTGGAATTCTTGCTGCCGACCTCGCCGATCTCGCCTCCCACGGAGACGACCACGTCCGCCGGCTGCAGGCCGCGGATATATTCCGTCAACTGGGCGCAGATCGCGGCGTTGACCTCCTGCTGCTCTTCCAGGCCCTCCTTGGAGAGGTCTACCACCGTCGAGCTGTCGATGTCGATGTTATAGAAGCCCGCGTCGACGGACTCCTTGATGAGCGACTTTAAGCCCTCCACTTCGCCCCCGGGGTCCTTCGCGTAATTCTTGGCGTTGACCTGGAAGTGGTCGCCCTGGACGAAGACAGGACCGGCGTAGCCCTCGCGCACCGCCGCAGCCAGGATCACCGTCGTGTACTCGAGAGGCTTCTGGTCCGTGTAACCCATCTCGGAACGGGCGATCTCAAAGACAAAGGCGCCGGCGTTGATGTTCAAGGCGCACCGGAAGACGGCGCGCGCCAGATCGTAGGTCAGGACGCGCAGGTTCATCGCCGGGACGGTAAAACCGTCGACCAAGCCCTTGCCGCGCGCCCGATACAGACCGTTTATGGAGGCCGGCAGGGCGCCGGTCTCAAAGGCGGCGTCCCAGATGGCGTTGATGGCCGCCTCTTTCTTCTTCACGTCCTTGCCGACGACCACGTCGAACACGAGCGCATCCATATTGCTGCTCTTCATCCTACCCCCCTTAGTCGCTATATTATGTCAGGATCTTGATGAGCGCCAGATCCTCTTGTGCGTCCATGTGATACGGTTGGACCGCCTCTTCCAGGTCCACGATATTGATCTTGTCGCAACGGACCCCCGCCGCCTTGCCGCTGTGTCCGTTCAAGAGCAGGTCCACCGCCGCCGCGCCCAGGCGCCCCCCGAGGATCCGGTCCTCGGCCGAGGGCCGGCCGCCGCGCTGGATGTGACCCAGGACCACGACGCGCGTCTCCAGGTCCGTCTCGCCCGTGATGCGTTGGGCCAGCTCGTGCGCCGGTATGGCGCCCTCGGCGACGATGATGATCCAGCTGGCCTTGCCGCGGATATAGCCTTCGGTGATCTCGCCGCAAAGCTCCTTGACGTCGGTCTTCATCTCGGGGATCACGACCTGTTCGGCCCCGCCGGCAAGCGCGGTCTTGAGCGCGATATACCCGCAGTTGCGCCCCATGACCTCGACGACAAAGACCCGCTCCATCGAATTGACCGTGTCCTTGACCTTGTCGATGGCGTCCAGCGCCGTCTCCATCGCCGTGTCGGAACCGATGGTGTGGTCCGTCCCGTTCAGGTCATTGTCGATGGTCCCGGGCACCCCGATGCAGGGGACCTTCCATGTCCGCGAAAGGGCGATGGCGCCGCGGTACGTGCCGTCCCCGCCGATCGTCACCAGCCCCTCGATGCCGCGCCGTTGTAAGACCTCGACCCCGCGCTTCTGGCCCTCCGGGGTCATGAACTCCGGGCACCGCGAGGTCTTGAGGATCGTCCCGCCCTGGCCGAGGATATTGGAGACCGAGCGGTGCGACATCTCCTCGACCTCGTCGTTGAGCAATCCGCTGAAGCCCCGCATGATCCCGAAGATCTTGACCTTGCGCGCGTGCGCCGTGCGCACGACCGCGCGGATGGCGGCGTTCATGCCGGGGGCGTCGCCCCCGCTCGTCAGGACACCGAGACTTTTCATGACAACCTTCTTGTGTAAAGTGAGACAAACAGCCAGGCTCTTTGTCTCACTTTTCAGGTGCCCATCTCCCAGCTCGCCAGGTACGCGACCTGTTCCGGGGTCAGCTTGTCGATCTTGACGCCCATCGAGGCGAGCTTGAGCTCGGCGATGTTCTTGTCGATCTTATCGGGGACCTTGTAAACGCGGCGCTCGAGCGCCTGCGCGTTCTCCTTCATGAATTCGGCGGACAAGGCCTGGTTGGCAAAGCTCATGTCCATGACCTGGGCCGGATGGCCTTCGGCGGCGGCCAGGTTGATGAGCCGGCCCTCGCCCAAAAGGTAGAGGCGGCGGCCGTCCTTCTGGACGAACTCCTCGACGAAGTCGCGGGTCAGGCGCGTCTTCTTGCTCAGCTTCTTCAGCCCCGGGATGTCGATCTCGACGTTAAAGTGGCCGGAGTTGCACACGATCGCCTTATCCTTCATCACCTTGAAGTGCTCGGGCCGGATCACGTTGATGTCGCCGGTCAGCGTGCAGAAGATATCGCCGGTCCGGGCGGCCCGGGCGATGGGCATGACGCGAAAACCGTCCATCACCGCCTCGAGCGCCTTGAAGGGATCGACCTCGACGATGATGACGTTGGCGCCCAGCCCCTTGGCGCGCATGGCCGCGCCGCGGCCGCACCAGCCGTAGCCGCAGACGACGAAGGCCGTGCCGGCGATCAGCTTGTTCGTGGCGCGGATGATGCCGTCGATCGTGGACTGGCCCGTGCCGTAGCGGTTGTCAAAAAGATACTTCGTCTGGGCGTCGTTGACGGCGATGATCGGGTACGCGAGGGCGCCGTCCTTCTCCATCGCGCGCAGGCGGATGACACCGGTCGTCGTCTCCTCCGTACCGCCGATCGGATACGGCCCCTTCTTCTTGTGGATCGTCGAGACGAGGTCCGCGCCGTCGTCCATCGTGAGGTCCGGCGCGATCGCCAGGGCCGCCTCGATATGATCATAGTACCTCTTGTGGTCCTCGCCCTTGACGGCGAAGACGGGGATCTTGTCATCTTTGACGAGGGAGGCGGCGACGTCGTCCTGCGTCGAGAGAGGATTCGAGGCGCACAGCACCGTCCGGGCGCCGCCGGCCTTCAAGGTCCGCATCAGCACGGCCGTCTCGGTCGTCACGTGCAGGCAACAGGCGATCGTCGTGCCGGCAAGCGGCTTGTGCCGGCGGAACCGCGCCTGGATAATGTTCAACACGGGCATGTTGTCGCTCGCCCACTCGATGCGCCGCTTGCCTTTCTGCGCCAGCTTGATGTTCTTAACGTCGTATCTCAATGTACCCCCCTATTTCACGGCCTTCTTCAGCTCTTCGGTCTTGTCCGTCTTCTCCCAGGTGAAGCCCGCTTCGTTGCGGCCGAAGTGGCCGTAGCAGGCCGTGGCCTGGAACTTGGGCTTCAAGAGGTCCAGGGCCTTGATGATGCCGCGCGGCGTCAGGTCAAAGATCTTCGGGATCGCCTTTTCAAGGGCCTCATCGGTCCCCGTGCCCGTCCCGTAGGTATCGACGAAGAGATTGACGGGTTCGGCCTTGCCGATGCAATACGCCAGCTCGATGAAGCACTTCTTCGCAAGCTTGGCCGCCACGATGTTCTTGGCGATATACCGCGCCATGTAGGTCGCCGAGCGGTCCACCTTCGTCGGGTCCTTACCCGAGAAGGCGCCGCCGCCGTGCGCGGTGATGCCGCCGTAGGTATCGACCACGATCTTGCGGCCCGTCATGCCGGTGTCCGACTGCGGCCCGCCGACCAAGAACTTGCCTGTCTGATTCACGAAGTACTGGGTCTTGCCGTGGAGGAAGCCTTTGAGCACCGGCTCGGCCACCGCCTGGATGATCTGCCGGCGGGCCTCCTCGGTGATGTGCGTGCCCGTCTCATCCAGGATCTCTTGCGTGTGCTGACAGGCCAAGACCACGTTATCGACGCGCTGGGGCACGCCCTTGGCGTCGTAAAAGACGGTGACCTGGGACTTGCAGTCCGGCCCCAGATACCCGAGCACCCCCTCCTTGCGGACTTCCGCGAAGCGCCTGACCAGCTGGTGCGCGAGCATGATAGGCAAGGGCATCAGCTCGGGTGTCTCGTCGCAGGCGTAGCCGATCATGATCCCCTGGTCGCCCGCCCCGCCGGCGTCGACGCCCTGCGAGATGTCCGGCGACTGCTTGTTGACGGCGTTCAGGATCGCGCACGTGTGGAAGTCAAAACCGTATTTGGGATGCGTGTAGCCGATGCCCTCGAGGACCTTGCGGACCAGCCGGGGGACATCGACATACGTCGTCGTCGTGATCTCGCCGCCGACGATGATGAGCCCCATCGTGACGTACGTCTCGCACGCCACGCGCCCCTTGGGGTCATCGCGCATCACCGCATCCAACACCGCATCGGAGATCTGGTCGCAGACCTTGTCCGGATGCCCTTCCCCTACCGACTCCGACGCAAAGAAATATTCCCTGGACATCATCTTACCCCCTTATACCTTCCCGTTATACAGCGTCAACACCTCTTTATACGAATCCAGATGGCCGATATCGAACCAGTGGCCGCGGCGGATGACGAAGCCGCTGACCCCGGTCCTTTCCCTGAGCCACTTGATGTAGTTGCCGGGCGCGTCGTTGGACGTATCGCGGTCCCGGATATATCTCTTCAGGTAAGCCAGCGACGCCGCCGGAAAATAATAGAGGCATGTCGCCGCCAGCGTCGACTTCGGCCGCGCGGGCTTTTCCTCGAACGACGTCACCCGGCCGGCCCGGTCCACGGCCACGACCCCGAAGCGCCGCGCCGCCGCCTTATCATGGATGTCAAAAAGCCCGAGAGAGACCCGCGGGGCGCGCGCCCGCGCAGAACGCAGGAACCGCGCCACCCCGAAGTCAAAAAGATTGTCCCCGCCGACGACGATGAGGTCCGTGGTGATCGCCCTCTTTCTGACGGCGAAGGCCATGTCGCCGATGGCGCCCCGGCGGTCGCTGTTCGAGAGCGTGCCGTCGTTCAAGACCCTGACCGGGCCCCGACCGCGGCGACGGCGGGCCCAGAGGGCAAAGTCAGCGGCGTACTTGTCGTTCGTCACCACGAGGATCTCATCGACGAAGCCGCAAGAGATCAGGTCATCGACGATAAAATCGATGACGGCCTTGCGGGCCGTGACCTGTAACAGCGGCTTGGGGATATTGCGCGTCAACGGGTACAGGCGCGTCGCGTATCCCGCCGCCAGGATCACCGCCTTGACCGGCGTGCGTCGTCGTGCCTTCACGGCTGTTGTCCGTAGATGTCCGGGAGGATCTCCCGCAGCTTCCTCTTGAGGAAATCGTCGACCTGCAGCCCCGTCGTCAGCGTCAGGGCCTCTTCGGCGATCCCGCGCACCTGGTCCCGCGTGACGCTGCGGATGACGTTCTTGATCTCCAGGATCGAGACGGACGGCATGCTGAACTCATCGAGCCCCATGCCCAACAGGAGCAGGGCGATCTCCGGCTCGCTCACCATCTCCCCGCACATCCCGACACGGATGCCGGCCCGGTGGCCCGCCTCGATGACGTCCTTGACCAACCTCAACACGCCCGGATGCGTCGGCTCGTACAGGTAGGCGATCTTCTCGTTCGTCCGGTCGACCGCCAAAGCGTACTGGATGAGGTCGTTGGTGCCGATGCTGAAGAAGGCCGACTCCTTGGCCAACACGTCGCTCGTCAGGGCCGCCGAGGGCACCTCGATCATGGCCCCGACCTCGATCTGCGTGTTGAACGGTATGTTCTTTCTCTGCAGCTCCCCCTTCGACTCCTCGACGAGGGCCTTGGCCTGGCGCATCTCGTCGATCCCCGAGATCATCGGGAACATGATCTTCAGGTTCCCGTGGACCGAGGCGCGCAGGAGGGCGCGCAGCTGCATCTTGAAGATGTCCGGCCGCGCGAGGCAGAAACGGATGGCGCGCCATCCCATGAAGGGCGACATCTCCTTGGGGAACTGGAAACTCGAGACGAACTTGTCGCCGCCCAGGTCGAGCGTGCGGATGATGACGTGGCGCTCCTTGAAAGAATCGGCCAACTGCTTGTAGGCCGCGTACTGCTCGTCCTCCGTCGGGAGGTCCTTGCGGTTCATGTAAAAATATTCGGTGCGGTAGAGCCCCACGCCGTCGGCGCCGTGCTGGAGGACCGAGGCGACCTCGTCGGGGAACTCGATATTGGCCGAGATGACCACGCGCGTGCCGTCCCGGGTCTCGGCCGGCAGGTCCTTGAGCGTCGTCAGGACCTGGGAGATGCCGCGGATCTTCTCTTCCTGGATCTCGTATCGTTTCAGGGTCTCGGGATCCGGCGCCACGATGACGAAGCCCGAGGAGCCGTCGACGATCAGGGGATCGCCGTTCTTGATCTGGGCGGTGCCGCTCTCCAGGCCCACCACCGCGGGGATCTCCAGGGATTTGGCCATGATCGCCGTGTGCGAGGTCTTGCCGCCGATGTCGGTCACGAAGGCCATGACCCTGTTCTTGTGCATGGAGGCGGTGTCCGACGGGGACAGGTCGTGGGCCACGATGACGGCCTGGTAGTCCAGGTCGGCGAGGACCGTGCGCTTGCGGCCCAGGAGGTTGCGCAGGATGCGCCGGCCCACGTCGTTGATGTCGCTGATGCGCTCCTTCAAGTACTCGTCCTCGATGCGCGCGAAGACGCTGGCGTAGTGCTGGAGCACCTCATTGAAGATGAAGTCGACGGCGAGCCGGTCCTTCTTGACGCGCGAGATGACCTCCTCGATGAGCGTGCGGTCCTCGAGGACGAGGAGGTGCGCGTCGAAGACCTCGCCGTGCTCCACCCCCATCTCCTGCGCGATCTTCTTCTGCAGGGCGATGATCTCCTGGCGCGTCTGGATCAACGCGTCCTCGAAGCGCGAGATCTCCAGCGGCACCTGTCCCTCGGTGATCGGGTGGCTCTCGACGCTCAGGTCCTCGTGGCCGAAGACGTGCGCCGGGCCGATCGCGATCCCCGGTGCGGCCGGTATGCCTTTCAGGATGACTTCACTCATCGGACATCAAGAGCATTTCCAGTTCATTGACGGCGGCCTCGCTGTCGGTGCCTTCGGCGATGAGCAGGATCTGCGAATCCTTCTCCGCCGCCAGCATCAGGATCCCCATGATCGACTTGCCGTTGACGATCTGGTCGTCCTTCTGGACCTTTATCGTGGCGTCGAACTTGTTGGCGATCTGGACGAAGAGGGCCGCCGGCCGCGCGTGCAGGCCCTGCTTGTTGCGCACCACGATCTTCTTTTCGACGCGCTTTATCATCATGGGTTCCCTCACCGCGATACCGCCTGGCGCTCCAGATTCAGCAGGCTGCCGATGATGCGGGCCAGCTTCGTCGAATCATGGCGGACGTGGTCCTGCGCGCTCACGAGGTCCTCCTCGATAACGGCGTAGCCGAAATCACGGATGCGCGCCGAGTCCGGCTCGACCAGTACGGCCTTTTCTTTGGCGTACTTCTCGCGCAGGAAGGCGGGGATCGTGCCGGTGTTGACGATCGCCGCGTCCAGGATGCGCGGGTCCGTCTGCGCCACCAGGCCTCGGACATGGTCCGAGGCCTTGAAATCCGAGGTCTCGCCCGGCTGCGTCATGATGTTGCAGACATAGATCTTGGAGACCTGGGCGGCGATCACCGCCTCGCGGATCTCCCTGATCAAAAGATTGGGGATGATGCTCGTGTAAAGACTCCCGGGACCCAGGATGATCACCTCGGCCTCCCCGATCGCCTTGATCACCTCCGGCGCCGCCTGGGCGTTCGTCGGACGGATATGGATCTTCCTGATGGGCGAGCCGGCCTTGGGGATCTGCGCCTCGCCCTCCGTCGTGCGCCCGTCCGCGTGCTCGGCCGCCAGGACCACCTTCTCGAGGGTCGAGGGCAGAACGCGGCCGCGGATGGCCAGGATCTTGCTCGACTCCTTGACGGCCTTCTCGAAGTCGCCGGTGACCTGGGTGAGGGCCGTCAAAAAAAGGTTGCCGAAGCTGTGGCCGGAGAACTCCGTCTCCTTGTCGAAGCGGTACTGAAAGAGATCGCGCATCGTCATCTCGTCGTCCGCCAGCGCCACGAGGCAGTTGCGGATGTCGCCCGGGGCGACGATGTCGAACTGCCGGCGCAGACGGCCGGAGCTGCCGCCGTCGTCCGCCACCGTCACGACCGCCGTGATGTTCGACGTGTACTCCTTCAAGCCGTGCAGGAGCGTCGAGAGGCCCGTGCCGCCGCCGACGACGACGATGCGGGGACCGTGCTCCAGAAAACGCTTCTGATAAAGGATGTCGATGAGCCGGCCCTGCTGGTGCGGCAGGATCTGCGTCACCACGGACATCATCATGTTCTTGAAACCCAGGATCATCAGGACGACGCCGATGAAGATGTTGGCGTAATAAACGGCCTTGACGATCTCTGAAAATTCCTTGGGCAGGGCCGTCAGGCCCGTGGCGCCGACGAAGATGAGCGCGACGCCCAACAGCGCCAGGAACCCCCAGCGCTTGACGCGCATGCCGGGGACAAGCCACTTGACGAGGTTCTTGATACTATATCTTCTTATCATCCTCGGTCTCGATGATGCGCACGATGTCCTTCTTGTCCTTGGCCTGGCGCAGCATGTCGCGGAAATACTTGTCCTTGATCAGCCGCGAGATCCGGGCCAGGGCCTTCAGGTGCGGGCCGGCGGAGTCCTGGGGCGCCAAGAGAAGGAAAAAGATGTAGACGGGCTCCCCGTCCAGGGAGTCGAAGTCGACGCCCTTGCGCGACAGACCGAAGGCCGCGACGAGGTCCTCGACGCAGTCGGTCTTGGCATGGGGGATGCCGACGTTGTGGCCGATCGCGGTGGAGCCCAGCGCCTCACGCGCCACGAGAAGCTCGACGACCTTACCCTTATCCTTCTTGTCGAGTTCTCCCGCGTCGATCAGCTGGTCGACGAGCTCCTTGATCGCCTCGCTTTTGTTGACGCTGCGCATGTCGACGGTGACAGCGTCCTCACAGAGAAAATCCATGATCTTCATACGGGATGACCTCCTGGTTGCTTTATCATCGGCGAAACAGCCATGATGAGTGGGACAGGACTGCAGGAACGACCAAACCGCCGGACGCGGCGGACATCTCCCCGTGGCCACGGGAGACGACCGCCGAAAACCGGAACGGTCAAAAAATGGAGCGGGAGGCGGGACTTGAACCCGTGACTTCAACCTTGGCAAGGTTGCGCTCTACCAACTGAGCTACTCCCGCAGAAAAAACGAAAAAGAAGTAATCGCCCCCAGCTCGCCGCCCCGCTCATGATGTCGAGGCGGGGAAAGTTCTCAAACCACCTAGAGATGGAGAACCTTGGGCGGGAGAGGAGTCGAACCTCCACGGCATTGCTGCCACGAGGTCCTAAACCTCGCGTGTCTACCAATTTCACCACCCGCCCCTTCTTGAGATAATAAATAACCAGCCTTTAATAACTTTCTTTTTAAAAAAACGTCTGGCTTCGCATAAATTCTCTTTAACAACCAAATAGAATCTTTTTTGTAAAAGACTAATTCGAAACTTCGTGGCAACATATCTATCCTACCCTTCACACCAAGCTGACCTTCAATAATATTCTTTAACCAAACTAAAAATTTTCTACTCGCCGATGCAAATTTCATTCTTATCTGCGGATATCTGCTCTCCGGATGCCTAACGGAAGTGATGCAACCATCTCCATCGAACAGACCCCTCACAAAATGAAAAAAATATTTCTTCGGTACTTGAAGGGGCCCGATCGTCTTGCTTTTATTGGCGCTAATGCCGATCCCATTCAACCACCGGTAGAAAGGAACATTGCCGAACTGAACATAAAAATATTTACCACGTTTGTTGTATCCGCTTGCTTTAACTGAAACCCTGTTTTTTAGATTAAAACAAAACTTAAAATTTTCAACGGCGCTTTTGTCTTTTGAAACGAACGCTATGTGCCTTCCATCTTTTGAAAGATTGCCATCGCTCGCCAAAAGACCTACACCGTAGGCCATCTTTGCATCCCACTTAAAACCCGTCCGTTCCGCTTTCAATAGTAATCCTTTATCATTAAAATAATGATCAAATTCCTGAGCCGCCCGTCGGAGGCCTGGACCGCAGGTCCGGTGCGCAGATCCCGCAGCGCCGGCAAGAACCTTCCCGCGCCGTGGGACGACTCGAATGCTTCGCTGACTTGCCCCAAACGCCAGCATGGTTAGAGAGGGGTGTTCGGGACGATTTCCGGGATTGTTGTAGCCGGGAAATCGAAATTTATTGAGCCGCCCGCGACTCGAACGCGGCACACCCGCCTTAAACATTTGTGTTAACTGCATGTCGCCATGCAGATCAGACTATCCCATCTCCCACCGTGCTTTTCGATAAGCTGTTCAAGTGGGAGTCTTGATTATAGTCGTTGAACCTTCCCGAGAGGAGTGTTGCGCCCTCCTGGGCTTGGCTGCGGATTATCTGCATTCAAGGATTATTACTCTAAGAGATCTTTAGAGTACCGTGAAATACCCCAGACGTCCCCGCAATTTACAAGATTCTTCGTTAATGGTTACCCATTAACGCCCCCTGACCGAGGGCGGTGCTCTACCGGATGAGCTAGCGGCCCAAATCTTCTTGCATTTCTCAAAGAACGATAGACGTGAACGAAATCTCTAAAATTCAGAAAGCTCTTTTTCCTTGTCCTTCAAGATGCTCTCGATCTCATTGATATGCTTGTCGGTGACCTTCTGGATCGCGTCCTGCGTCTTGAAGCGCTCGTCCTCGGGGATCTTCTTGTCCGTCTCGAGCTTCTTGACGACGTCGTTGGCGTCGCGCCGGATCGTGCGCAGCGATACCCGCCCCTCCTCCGCGATCTCCTTGACGATCTTCTTGAGCTCCTCGCGGCGCTCCTGGGTCAGGTGCGGCAGCTGCAGCCGAACGACCTTGCCGTCGTTCATCGGCGTTATCCCCAGGTTCGACTTCTGGATCGCCTTCTCCACCTCCGGGATGGCGCCGGCGTCCCAGGGCTGGATGACGATCAGGCGCGCGTCCGGCACGGTGATGGACGCCAGCGACTTCAGGATCGTCGGCGTCCCGTAGTAATCCACGTGGATGCCCTCGACGAGGTGGGGGCTCGCGCGTCCGGTCCGTATCTCCGAAAAGCCGCGGCGCGTGGCCTCGACCGACTTCTTCATCTTGCCTTCGGTCTCCTGGATGATGTCCTTTGTGCCCATAAGCACCCCGCTCGTTAGGAACGCACGATCGTTCCGATGTCCTCGCCCAAAATGATCCTCTTGATGTTGCCCGGCTTCGTCTGGTCAAAGACGACGATGGGCAGATGATTGTCCATGCACAGGCTCACCGCCGTCGCGTCCATCACCTTGAGCCCCTTCTTGAGGACGTCGAGATGGGTCAACCTTGAAAATTTTCTGGCCTTCTTGACCTTCAGCGGGTCGGCGCTGTAGACGCCGTCCACCCGCGTCGCCTTCAAGATGGCGTCGGCGCCGATCTCCATGGCCCGCAGGGCCGCCGCCGTGTCCGTCGTGAAATAGGGATTGCCCGTCCCGGCGACGAAGATCACGACGCGCCCGTTCTCGAGATGGCGCATGGCGCGGCGGCGGATATAGGGCTCCGCGACCTCGTGCATCTCGATCGCGGTCATCAGCCGCGTCGCCACCCCGCGCTTCTCCAGGGCGTCCTGAAAGGCCAGCCCGTTGATGACGGTGGCCAGCATCCCCATGTAGTCGCCGACGGCGCGCTCGATCCGAAAGTCCTTCGTGCCGGTGGAGCCGCGGAAGATGTTGCCGCCGCCCAGGACCAGCGCGGCCTCCACGCCCAGCCGCCTGACCTCGGCGATCTGCGATGCCAGAGAGCCCAGCACGCGCGCGTCGATGCCGTGCGCCTCGCGGCCCTGCAGGGCCTCGCCGCTGAGCTTGAGCACCACGCGCTTGTAGACCGCCTTTTCCTTCTTCATTCGCCGACCTTGAAACGGGTGAAGCGGCGGACCACGATGTTCTCGCCGAGCTTCGCGATCGCCTGGGTCACCAGGTCCTGGACCGTCATCTTCTCGTCGCGGATAAAGGACTGACAGAGCAGGACATGCGCCTTGAGATACTCCTTCTTCGCCTTGTCGTCCAGGTCTTTCGTCTCCTCTTGCGGCACGTCCTCGGGCTTCACGTACCCGGGGTCCGCGGCCGCTATCTGCATCGCCAGGTCTTTTGTCAACCTGGTGAAATCGTCGTTGCGCGCCACAAAGTCCGTCTCGCAGTCCACCTCGAGGAGCACGCCGATCTTGTTGCCCGTATGGACGTAGGCCTCGACGCGGCCCTCCTTGGCGCTGCGCGAGGCCTTCTTGGCCGCGATCTCAAGCCCCCTCTTTTTCAGGAGCTCCTGGGCCTGTTTCAGGTCGCCCTCGGCATCGTCCAGGGCCTGCTTGCAATCGGAGACCGAAGCCGCCGTCAAATCCCTCAACTGTCTGATGATCTCGATCGAAACCGCCATGTCACCTTTCCCTTCACGTTGTGCCGTTACTCTTTTTCGTTCCCCTCCTTCTTACGGACCTCCTCGCGGTCCTCAGAAGGCAGCGTCTTGATCACTTCCTCTTCGATGATCTCCAGGTCGGCCGCGGCCGGCTCAGCCTCCCCCTCGGCGGGCGGCGCCGTCTGCGCCTCCTTCAGGACGGCCTTCACCTCGGCAAAACGCTTGCGGCCGTCCAGGATGCTCTCAGCCATCAACCCCGTGATGAGACGGATCGACTTGATCGCGTCGTCGTTGCCGGGGATAGGGTAATCGATCAGGTCCGGGTTGCTGTTCGTGTCGATCAGGGCGACGATCGGAATAGAAAGCCGCCGCGCCTCGAGGACCGCCGTCTCTTCCTTCTTGGCGTCGATGACGAACAGCGCCGCCGGCAGCCGCTCCATCTCGATGACGCCGGAGAGGTTCTTCAGCAGGCGCTCGCGCTCCTTGTTCAGCAGGGCGATCTCCTTCTTCGAGAGGCTCTCAAAGATCCCGTCCTTCTCCATCTGGACGATCTCCTTGTACCGGCGGATGCTCTTCTTGATCGTCGCAAAGTTCGTCAGGAGCCCGCCCAGCCAGCGATGGTTCACATAGTAGGCGCCGCTGCGCTTGGCCTCCTCCTCGACCACCTCCTGGGCCTGACGCTTCGTGCCCAGGAAGAGGACCGGCTTGCCCTGCGCCGCTACCTCCGCGACGAACTGACGGGCCTCCTGAAGGAGCTTCTCGGTCTTCTCCAGGTCGATAATATAGATACCGCTCTTCTCGCCGAAGATATACGGTTTCATCTTCGGGTTCCATCGTTTCGTCTGGTGCCCGAAGTGGACACCCGCCTCCAGCAATCTCTTGATCATCTCGGTGGTCAACGCTGTTTCTCCTTTCCCTTGCTCTGTCAGAAAACTCTGTCAGAAAACGCCAAAGTGCCCCTTTTTTTGATGAAAACCCGATACGAACGACCTAATATATCATAAAAACGCGTGAAATCAACAAAAATTTGACCTTAGCTGCTTTGGAGGTCCTTGCGCGCGATCTGCGGCGGATGCGCTGTTTTAAACGTGAAACTGTATGTCATAAAGCCGCTTATACACCCCGCCGGCCGCCAGGAGCTCCTCATGGGTCCCCTCTTCCACGATGCGGCCTTCGTTGAGCACCGCTATCTTGGAGGCGTGCTTGACGGTCGAAAGCCGGTGGGCGATGACAAAGACGGTCCGGCCCTGCATCAGGATGTTCAGGGCCTCCTGGACGAGCCGCTCTGAGTGCGTGTCGAGCTGGGAGGTCGCCTCGTCCAGGATGAGGAGCGGCGGGTTCTTGAGGACGGCCCGGGCGATGGCCAGGCGCTGGCGCTCCCCGCCCGAGAGCTTCACCCCCCGGTCGCCGATAAAGGTATCATACCCCTGAGGAAGGCCCATGATGAATTCGTGGGCGTTGGCCTTTTTGGCGGCCTCCTTGATCTCCTCAAGGCTCGCCTCGCGCCGGCCGTAGGCGATGTTGTCCCGGACCGAATCGTTGAAGAGGATCGTCTCCTGGGAGACCATGGCGATCTGGGTGCGCAGGGACATGACGTTGAACTGACGGATGTCCCGGCCGTCGATGAAGATGCCGCCCTTCTGGGGGTCGTAAAAACGCGGGATGAGGTCCACGAGCGTGCTCTTGCCGGCGCCGCTCGGGCCGACGATGGCCACGATGTCCCCTACGCGGCACTTCAGGTTGATGCCCTGCAGGACCTCGGCCTCCTCATAGCGGAACCAGACGTCGCGGAACTCGACGCCCTCCCGGATCTGGGCGAGGTCCCACGCCGTCTTGTCCTCGCGGATCTTGGGCTCGGTCTCCAGGACCTCGTAGATCCGCGTGGAGGCCGCGAAGGCCTTCTGCATGATGGAGGCGACGCTGCTCAGCTTCTTGAAGGGCCGTATCATCATCAAGACCGAACCGAGGAAGAGACCGAAGACGCCGAAGGATAAGACCCCGTCGATGACCTGACGTCCTATGTAAAGAAGGATGAAGACACCGCCCAAGGCGCCGATGAACTCCGTCACCGGCCCCAGGGCCAGGGTCCGGCGGATCGACTTCATGTTGAGCCGGTAATAGGTCTGGCTGTGGCGGCCGAACTTGACGCTCTCGTACTTCTCGGCGCCGAAGGCCCGCACGATGCGCACGCCCATGATCGTCTCCACGAGCAAGGAGTTGATGTCCGCCATCTTCTCCTGGGTCTCCCTGCTGATCTTGCGCAGCCGCCTGCCGACGAGGATGATGGGCGTCGAGATGAACGGGATCATCAGGATCGCGACGATGGCCAGCCGCCAGTAGATGAAGATGACGATGCACGAAAAGAGCAGGATCTGCAACGACTGGTAGACGAGGTCCGAGAAGCCGTAGGAGACGGCGTTCTCGACCATCGCCACGTCGTTGGTGATGCGGCTGATGAGCTCGCCGCTGCGCTTGCGCGAGAAGTAGTCGAGGTCAAGGCTCTGGAACTTGTTGTAGAGCCTGAGGCGGATGTCCCGCATGACGCGCTGGCCCACGTCCGACATGAACGACGACTGAAGGAACGTGAAGAGCCCCTTGAAGAAGAACATCCCGATGAGAAAAAAGGCCATGACCTGCAGCAGCCGCAGCTGCGGCATGGCATTGATGCGGGCGATGAAGGTCTCGATCGAGGCGGGCAGCTCGGCGGGAAGGACGATCTGGCCGTTATTGAGGATCTTGTCCGAAAAGGGCACGATCATGCCCATCGAGACGCCGTCAAAGAGGGTCGAGACGAGCATGCAAAAGACCGCGGCCACCAATACCCTGATATGGGGCCTCGTGAACTGAAAGAGGTCGCGGTAATCCTTGAAGAAGCTGGTCTTCATCTTGGTCCCAGACACCAAACCCTTTTCATATGAAACTGTTAGGAAAAAAACACCGGCCGTTAAGTGCCTCATACTATCACATATGTTGACATCCCTCAAGGAATTTGTTACAATCCGAGCATCGTGCCCAAAACAGGGCCGCAGAGGTGGACCATGGCACAGGAGATCAGGGTCGGGGTCATCGGCGCGGGCAGGCTGGGCAGCATCCACGCGCGGATCTACGCGGAGCTTGCCCAGGTCAAGCTTGTCGGCGTGTGCGACGTTTTGACCGAGCGCGCCCACCTCGTCGCCGACGCCCACGGGGCGCGGGTCTTCCAGGACTACAGGGAGCTCTTGCCGCTCGTCGACGCCGTGACCGTGGCCTCCCCCACCAACACGCACTCGCGGATCGCCAAGCAGGTCATCCGCCAGGGCAGGCACGTCCTCATCGAAAAGCCCGTCACCGACGACCTGCGGGAGGCGCGCCAGCTCACCCGCCTGGCGAACCGGCACAACGTCATCCTGCAGGTCGGGCACGTGGAGCGCTTCAACAGCGCCTTCGTCGCCACCAAGAAGCTCGCCGTGCACCCGCGCTTCATCGAGTGCCACCGCCTGAGCCCCTTCCCGCACCGGTCGCTGGACATCGGCGTGGTCTTCGACCTCATGATCCACGACATCGACATCGTCCTGGGGCTGGTCCACTCTCCCGTGCGGCGCGTCGACGCCATCGGGGTGAGCGTCCTGACGCCCTTCGAGGACATCGCCAACGTGCGCCTGACCTTCAAGAACGGCTGCGTCGCGAACCTCACGGCCTCGCGCATCTCGGAGGAACCGATGCGCAAGATCCGCATCTTCCTGCGGGACGCCTACATCTCCCTCGACTACCAGGCCCAGGAGGCCTTCTGCTATAAAAAAGACAGGACCGCCATCACCAAGACGGCGATCCCCATCGAGAAGGAAGAGCCCCTCAAGGCCGAGATCGAGGACTTCATCTCCTGCGTCCAGCACAACAGAAAGCCCCTCGTCTCCGGGCTCGAGGCCTACGAGGCCCTGAAGCTCGCCACCCAGATCCGCAACCTCATATGGAAAAGACGCTTGTCGTCATAGCCGGCGAGGCCTCCGGCGACCTGCACGCGTCCCACCTCGTTGAAGAGCTCAAGGCCCTTTACCCGACGGCGCGTTTCTACGGCCTGGGCTCGGAGAAGATGCGGGCCGCGGGCGTCACCCTCTGGCACGACCTGACGCAGATCGCCGTCGTGGGGTTCGTCGAGATCCTCAGGAACTACGGCCGCTTCAAGCGGGTCTTCGACGACACGCTCGGCAAGATCGTCGCGCTGCGGCCCGACGCGGTCATCCTCGTCGACTATCCCGGCTTCAACCTGAGGCTGGTGCGCGCGCTCAAAAAACACGGCATCCGGACCGTCTATTTCATCAGCCCGCAGGTCTGGGCGTGGGGCCGCGGCCGCGTGCGGTTCATCCGCCGCCACGTGGACCTGATGCTCGTCCTCTTCGCGTTCGAGGAGACGCTCTACCGCGACGGCGCCTTCAACGTGACGTGCGTGGGCCACCCCCTCTTGGACGCCGTGCGACCGTCCAAGACACGCCAACAGCTTTTGGCCGACGTCGGCTTCGAGGACCGGCCGCCGGTCGTGGGCCTGCTGCCGGGCTCGCGTGAGCGCGAAGTCCGCTCGCTTCTGCCGGTGATGCTCGGGGCCGCGCAGCGAATCCACAAGAAATATCCGCGGGCCCAATTCCTCGTCTGCCGCGCCGCCACCGTGCCGCGCCAGTTTTACAAGGACGCCCTCGACGCCGCGGCACCGGAGTTCCCTTACAAGATCCTGGATGACGACACCGCCAACGGCATCCAGGCCAGCGACGTCGTACTGGTCGCCTCCGGCACCGCGACGCTCGAGACGGCCATCCTCGGCCGGCCGATGATCATCCTCTATAAGGTATCCCTGCTGACGTGGCTGATGGCGAAGCTGTGCATCCGCATCCCCCACATCGGCCTCGTCAACGTGGTGGCCGGCAAAAAGGTCGTGCCCGAGCTCATCCAGTTCGACGCCAACCCGAATAAGGTCGCCGCCGCCTTCGCCGGCCTCTGGGACGACCCCGGCCAGCTCTCGGCGACCCGCCGTGCCCTCGCCGGCGTCAAGGCCGCCTTGGGCGCCCCCGGCGCTTCCCGCCGCGCCGCCCAATCCATCGCCTCCTTCCTCGCCTGACCCCCCAACAAAAAAATGAGACAAAGAGCCTGGCTCATTGTCTCAAATTCGCGGTTCAAAAATGAGACAAAGAGCCTGGCTCTTTGTCTCATTTTCAGCTAGTCTTCCAGACCCGTTGGTAAACCTCGAGGTCGCGGTCGGAAAAACAGATGAAGCGGACCTCGTCAAAGTCCTTCTCGAACGCGCGGCCGGCGGCAAGGGCGATGCGCGCCGCCTCTTCGATCGGATAGCCGTAGACGCCCGTGCTGATGGCGGGAAAGGCGATGGACTTCAAGCCCGCCTCCCTGGCCAGCCTGAAGCTGTTCTCGTAGCAGTCTTTTAAA